>JANMBS010000018.1:0-4592 GCA_031360525.1 Thermomicrobiales bacterium | reverse complement strand
GCGGCCGCGGCGGGCGTCCCGTTCATGCCCAAGATCGAGCACGTCCAGCTACTCGACGAGTCGGATCGCGGGCGCTTCGCGAAGGCCGGGATCGTGGCCAGCGTCCAGCCCGTCCATCTCGGGTCCGACGCGGCGCAGGCGCGGAAGCTGTGGGGCGAACGTGCCGAACGCAACGGCTACACGTGGGGGTCTCTCGCAGCCACGGGCGCCGTCCTGGCGTTCGGCACGGATTCGCCGGTCGAGCCGTTCGACCCCTGGCCGGGGATCGCCCTCGCGGTCCGTCGCGAGGATCCGCGTTGGCCGGCGGGGACGCCTCCGTTCGGCCCGGGTGAATCGTTGAGCCTCGACCGCGCCCTCCGCGCCGCCTGCGTGGACCCCGCCCTCTCGACGCGCGAGACGGATCGCGGCCGGCTCACCGTGGGTCAGCGCGCCGACGTGGTCGTCATCCCGGCGCCATGCATCGATGACCCCGTGGAACCGGGCGGGGCGCTGTCGACCGCCCGGCCGTCGATCGTGATGCTGGATGGGCGAGTCGTCTACGAGCGCTAGCGCGCTCGCCTAGGCGTCGGCCGTGTTCAGCTCCTTGAGAGCATCGGCATACAGCCCCTGGAAGGTCCGCGAGGTGGCTGGAAAGGCGTGGATCGTGTCGGTCAGCACGTCGATCGGAACACGCGCCTTGATGGCCAGCACGCACTCGTGGATGGCGGCCGAGGCGTCCGGGCACGCGATCGCGGCCCCGACCAGCTGGCGCGAGCGTCGGTCGACGACGATCGTGATGTGGCCCCACTTGGCCTCGATGGCGTAACCCTTCGTGCTCTTGGTGTAGTCGGCTACCAGCTCGAACGCGTCGAGCCCGCGGTCCAGCGCCTCCTGGAGGGTCAGCCCGACAGACGATGCCTCGGGTTCCGTGTAGGTCGCCCGGGGCAGCGCGCGGTAGTCGGGCATGACCGGTTCGCCGAGAGCCATCCGGACCGCGAGCTCGCCCTGATAGTGCGCCTGATGGGTATGCAGCTCGGGCCCGGCCGGGTCACCGACGACCCACAGTCCGTCCGCCAGGCGGAGCCGCCCATCCCGCGGGAATGGCGTGCGCCCTGTCGTGTCGATGCCGTAGTGCTCGAGTCCCAGGTCGTCGATCGGGAACGAGCGTCCGACAGCGAGCAGCACGGCGTGGCCTTCGGCGGTCGAACCGTCGTCGAGTTCGATGACGTGGGCGCCGTCCGTCCCGGCCGAGGCGCGTGCCCGCAGGGCCCGGACGCCGGTTCGGACGGTCACCCCGTCGGCTTCGAGCGTCGCCCGCAGCACCTCGGAGTTGCGCGGGTGGTCGGTCGGCGCGAGCCGCGGCCCGGACTGGACGATGGTCGTCGGCACGCCGAAGCGGGCATAGACCTGGGCGAGCTCGCAGCCGGTCGGACCGCCTCCCAGGACGAGCAGGCTCCGTGGCAGTTCGCGAGTGAGGGTCGCCTCCTCGTTGGTCCAGGTCGTGACCTCGTCGAGGCCCTCGATCGCGGGCCGCTTTGAGACCGAGCCGACCGCGATGACGATGTTCGTGCCGGCCAGTTCGTGCGTGACGTCGTCGTGGCGGACCGCGACCCGCCCCGGACCCGTGATCATGCCGCTCCCGCGGTAGACGACGGCGCCGGCCTTGGTCAGCGCCGCCACGTGGGTGCTGTCATCGGGCTCGGGGGCGTCGGCCGCCCGGTTGATCATGAAATCGCGGTGTTCGGAGGCGCGCGGCCACTCGAGGGCGGCGGCATTGGAGTGATGCCGGGCGGCGTCTGCGAGGAGCGACTTCGACGGCAGGCAGCCGATGTGCGGGCAGCTCCCGCCGAACCTGCGGCGGTCGTTGACAGCGACCGTGGCGCCCCGGTCGCGGGCCTTGTGCGCCGCGGCCTCGCCCGCCGGTCCCGCGCCGATGATGACGAAATCATGCGTGTCCACGATCACTCCTTCCGAGCCGAGAGCGGGAGGCCGCGCTGGCGACGCGCCTCGTAGAGCAGGATGGCCGCGCTGATCGAGACGTTCAGGCTGTCCGCAACACCGAGCATCGGCAGGTTGACGGCCTCGATGCCGTCCCCGGCCCACGCGTCCGTCAGGCCGTCGGCCTCCGCACCGAGCACGATGCCAGGGGCCCCGTCAGCTCGGCCTCGGTGTAGGGCTGGCCGGCTCCGACCCGGGCCGCGACGATCCGGACGCCGCGGTCGCGGAGCCAGGCGAGGACCTCGTCCGTCGGAGCCGCTCCGACCGAGACGGTGAACATCGTCCCGGCGCTGGCCCGGATCGCGTTCGGGTTGAACAGGTCGGTCCGGGGCGAGGCGGCGACCACGGCGTCTACTCCGACCCCGTCCGCGCTGCGCAGGACCGCGCCGACATTGCCGGGCTTCTCGACGCCTTCGATGACGACGATGAGCGGATCGCCGGGGAGTGCGAGGTCGGCCAGAGCGGTGGACGGGATGCGCACGACGACGAGGATGCCCTCGGCTCGCCCACCGAAGGCCAGCTTGGCGAAGACAGCCTCGCTGGTGGGCTGGATGGCGACACCGCGGTCGCGCAGCAGGTCGAGCGCGGCGCGGGCGTCGGGGCCGGCCAGCAGCGGCTCGCAGACGAACGCTTCGACCACCTCGATCCCGGCGTCGAGCGCCCGTCGCACCTCGCGAGCGCCGTCGACCAGCGTCAGGCCGGCTCGGTCACGCTCGCGTCGGTCGCGTAAGGCCGTCGCCGCCTTGACCCGGGGGTTGGCGAAGCTCGTCAGGACGGGCGGAGTGGGGGACGCCATCGCTGTCATCATGCCCCGCCCGACGACCGCGCGAACGCCCCGAGGGCGAGGGACCGACCGTCCGCGGTCGACAGTTCCAGTGTGCCCGCCTCGATCGCGGCGGCCGGCCGCCGGAGGGCCCGACCGATCTCGTCCGCCAGGCGCTCCTCCTCGAAGCCCGCTGTGTGGGCGGTCAGCAGGATGAAGCCGTCCGGGTCGAGGAGGCCGCCGGCCGCGGCGAGGAGTGCAGGCAGGTCGTCCTCGATGCGCCAGGCGCCGGAGCCCGGCCCGTGCCCGTAACTCGGTGGATCGAGGACGATACCGGCGTACCGTCGGCCGCGCCGGATCTCGCGCTCGGTGAAGGCGACGGCATCATCGACGATCCAGCGGACCGGACGATCGGCCAGGCCGGAGCGCTCGGCGTTGCGCCGCGCCCAGCCGACGGTCGGTTTCGACGCGTCCACGTGGACGACCGCGGCGCCCGCGGCCGCCGATGCGAGGGTCACGAGACCGGTGTAGGCGAACAGGTGGAGAACGGATGGGGCCTCGTTGCCGACCCGCCGCGTGACCCGTTCCCGTAGCCACGGCAGCATCGCCGCATGCTCCGGGAAGAGCCCGACCTGGCCGGCTTCGGTGGCCCTCAGCTCGAGCTCCAGCCCATCGATCTGGATCGTCCACGGCTCCTCGACGTCCGCCTCGCCGCTCCAGCCCCCATCGCGGTCGAAGCGCAGGTCGGCCCCCCGCCAGGCCGCCGGGTCCCCGCGGGCTCCGAGGGCTCCGGGGTGCGGCCGGTCAGTGACGCGCGCCGCGAACCGTTCGAGCCGTGCGCCGCCACCCACGTCGAGGAGGGCATGGCCGGCTTCCATCTCAGGGAGCCTGGTCGGGCGGCACCAGCCGGTAGAGGCTCCGCTGGAGTTGCGGATAGCGCTGGCCCCACGGCAGCGTGAAGTTCTCGACCGGGATCCGAACGAGACCCGTCCTCTCCTCGATCGTCTCGTCGTTGACCAGCAACGCGAAGACCGGACGCCGGCGGGCAACGTCGGTCAGGGGCCGCTGCACCGGGTCGCAGGTGACGAGTGCTTTGTCGTCATACGCGCGCAGGCTGACGTCCGGTCGGACGCCTTCGATGCAGTGCTTGTAGCTCAGCGGCGTGAGGGCATCCCAGTACGTCACCAACACCGCGTCCTGTGGCAACGCGGCAAAGACGTCGGCCGTGAAGTGCTCCCCGTCGTGATTCGCCGATTGATCGTGGGTCGCCCAGTTCGAGGCGAGCAGGACCACCGGCAGGATCAGCATCGCGTAGGCGACCCAGGAGAGGCGGGGACCACCCCGTTGGACCACCATCTCGACGATCGTCTCGCCGGCATAGGCAAGGCCGATGCCCAGGATCAGCCAGCTGGTCAGCAGGTAGTGCGACAGGTCGCCCAGGTAGTTCGCGTAGAAGTAGACGTTGACGACGCCGAGCAGCACGAGCAGCCACCCGAACCAGCGATCGCTCAACACGAGGAGGGCGATCCCGAAGAAGCCGAGGACGACGAAGGCGGGGTTCGATAGCGCCAGCACGTGATCGGAAACCTGGGGCAGGGCCGCCCATGCCGCCTGGATGCTCTCGATCGAGGTGAAATGCATGTCGCCCCGGAACTGGGCCCCGCTGATATGGGCGAACAGACCCTCGAGCGTCAGGAACGCCCCGTAGATCTCGGCCGGGCCGGCGAGGGCGCGCAGTGGCAGGTAGAGGTAGGGGAGTAGTCCGACCGCGAACGCCGTCGCCGCCTTGACCAGGAGCCCCGGACGTGCCCTGATCTCGCGGCGGGCGTCGGCGAGGACGAAGAGGATGACG
>JANMBS010000593.1:0-3008 GCA_031360525.1 Thermomicrobiales bacterium | reverse complement strand
CGAGGCCCTGTCTGATCTACACGACCGGATGCCGGTGGTCATCGATGCCGCTGCCTGGGATCGCTGGCTCGACCCGTCGCCGCGCGAACCGGGTGAGCTGCTCGGCCTGCTCGGCCCGAACGAGGAGGTCGAGCTCGAAATCTACGCCGTCGAACGTTTCGTCAACGACGTGCGGCGCGACGGCCCCGAGCTGATCGCCCCGCTCGCCCCTCCTCTGACCCTGTCAGGCGCTGCCGGCCTCGGTCCACCCGTCTGACGCGATCGAGCTGCGGAAGGCGACGCCTGCCTCGGTCCCTTTGTCGAGCGCGGCCGCGAAGGCGCCGACCAGGTGCGCGAACGCGCCGTCGGAGTCATCGACAGGCGATCCGAACACGACGACATCATCGGGCAGGCCCTCCGGGACCGACTGGCCGGCTGCCACAACGAGGACCATCCGCGCCTCGCCCCATCGCGTCGCCGCGGCGACGACCGCGATGGTCTGCGGGTCGACGGGCTCGGCCAGGACGACGACGGCAAAGTCGGTGAGATAGCGCAGGCCGAGTTCGACGTCGGCGGCCTCCAGCGCGGGGCCGGGCGGCGCGGCTGCGGGGTCGGGCGCGGCATGGGCCGGCTCGCTGCGGTCCGCCGGCGCGTCGTCGTCGATCGCTTCGGCGGTGGAGGTCTCGAACGGTGTCGCCCGCCCCGGATCGCGCAGGAGCGCGACATGGCCGACGCCGCCACGGGCCAGATCGAGCACGACGCCATCGGCGGTCGGGTCATCGCCTGTCACCCCGACCAGCTGGACGGCCCGGCCGAGAGCGGCCGCAGCAAGCGCGACGCGCGACGCGGTCCCGCCGGCGGCCAGGACGTCGGCGTCAAGACGGCCGACAGGAGACCCGATGACGATGATCACGCGTTGAGGGTACGCGCCACGCCTCGAGACGTCAGCCCGGGTCGGGTCGTTCGATCTTCCCGTGCGCCTCCGGGTCGGCTCGCAGGTCGTCGATGCCGGGAGTCGTGGACTCCTCGGCGCCGGCCGTCGGCCCGGTCTCCGACGCGTCGTCGACCGGCCCCGGGACGGTGACGTCGTCGAGCGGCCCGGCGGCGACCGGCGGCTCGTCGCGCTCGATGACGATCCGCCCGAGGTCGGCGGCCTCGAGCGCAGCCCCGAAGGCGTCGACATCGCCGACGAGGACGATCGCGGCCTGGTCGACGTGGAGATGGTCCCGCGCGGCGGCCGAGATGGCCTCGATCCCGATGGCCTCCACCTGCCCGCGATAGCCGACGAGCTCCTCGACCCCAAGGCCGTGGACGGCCAAACTGCCGAGCGCGCCCACGACGGCGCCCGCGGTCTCGAACCGCAGCGGGAAGACGCCGATCAGGAAGTCACGCGCTGCGGCGAGCTCGGCCTCGGCGACCGGCTGCTCGCGCATCCGGGTCAGCTCGGCAAGCGTGTCGACGATCGCCGGGACCGTGACCTCGGTGTTGACCGCGGCCCTGGCGGAGAACGGACCGGCGCCCCGACGCATGTCGAAGCCGGCCCCGGCACCGTACGTGTAACCCTTCTCCTCGCGCAGCTTCATGTTCAAGCGCGAGTTGAAGAGCCCACCGAGGATGGCGCTCATGACCGAGACGGCGTGGAAGTCGGCGATGCGGCGCGGCAGGCCCCGGTGGCCGATCCGGATCTCGGTCTGGACCGAACCCGGCCGGTGGATGACCCGGACCAGGCGACCGACGCTCGATCCAGTGTCGGTGATCGACGCGTCTCCGGTCCCGTCCCCATCCGCTGCGCGGGTCCACGATCCGAAGAGACGCTCGACGAGTGTCATGACGTCCTGGCCACCGAGATCGCCACCGACCACGAGGGTCGCCCGGCGCGGATCGAGCGTCCGGCCGTAGACCTGGCGGAGTTCGGCGCTGCCCAGTCCCTCGACCGTCTCGCGCGTCCCGCCTGACGGCCGGTGGTAGGGCGATTCGGGCGCGTAGACGGTGCTCACGAACGCCTCGTCGGCGCGGCGTCGTGGATCGGCCCTGACCTGGAGGAGGTCGTTCAAGCGCTCGTCGCGCAGCCGCTCGACCTCGGACTCGGGGAACGTCGGGCGAAGCAGGACCTCCGCGACGAGCTCGAGGGCCGGTGTCAGACGGGCGGCCGGCACATCGACCCCCACGGTCACGGCATCCCAGCCGGCGTCGGCATGGAGCGAGGCACCGAGCCGTTCGGACGCCTCGACCAGGGCGATCGCATCGTAGCTCTCGGTTCCCTCGGTCAGCGCACGGGCGGCGAGGACCGTCGCCCCGGCGAGCTCCGGCGGCTCCTCGACCGCGCCCCCCGTGACGACCATCGAGGCCGACACGAGCGGGCGACCGGGCAGGTCGGCGATCAGCACCGAGAGACCGTTCGGCAGGCGGCCGCCGCTGACGGTCGGGAATTCATAGGAACGGGGCGCGCCGGGCTCGGGTCGCTCGGCGATGACCGGGCCGTCCCGCTTCGGGTCGAGCGTCGTGCTCATGCCGCCACCTCCGCGTCCGTGGCGGCCTCGCCGGCCTCCTCCGGCGAACGGGCGACGTCATCTTCCGTGGTCCCCTCGGGCAGGTAGGTCAGGACCACCCGGTTATCGGGCCGGAAGACGGCCTCCGCGACGTCGCGGATCGCCTCGGGGGTCACTGCCAGGTAGCGCGGCAGCATCCGGTTGATCAGCCCGGGGTCGTCGAACAGCGTGGCGTACATCGAGAAACGGTCTGCACGCTCCTCGACGCGCTGGAGCGCGCCGAGTTCGTCCGATTCGGTCAGGGCCTTGGCCCGGGCGAGCTCGTCGTCGCTGACGAGTTCCGTTGCAAGCCGGTCCAGCTCCTCGTGGAGGGCGGCTTCGACGCGCGCGACCGGGACACCCGGCCGGACGGTGGCCCAGCCCGCGGTGATCGACGCGCCACCCACGAACCCGAGCGTGAAGATCGCCACGTCCTGGGCGATCCGCTCGTCGCAAACGAGGCGCCGGTTGAGCCGGCTCCCCTTCCCGCCCGACAGGATC
>JANMBS010000592.1:0-6387 GCA_031360525.1 Thermomicrobiales bacterium | reverse complement strand
GGCGGATCTGCGCGCCGGTCACCGCGGCGACATCGAGCCCGACAAGCGCGATCCGGCCGACTTCGCCCTGTGGAAGGCCGCCGGCGATGGCCGGATCCTCAAGTGGCCGACCGAACGCTGGGGTGAGGGCTTCCCCGGCTGGCATCTCGAGTGCTCGGCGATGGCGATCCGATACCTCGGCCCTCGCTTCGACATCCACACCGGCGGCATCGACAACGTCTTCCCGCATCACGAGGACGAGATCGCCCAGTCGACACCGATCTCCGGCCAGGTCCCGGCGCGCCACTGGGTCCATGGCGAATTCCTGCTCATGGACGGCAAGAAGATGGCCAAGTCGGCGGGCAATTTCCAGCGGATCACCGAGCTCGTCGACCGAGGGCTTGACCCACTCGCATTCCGCTACCTGGTGCTGACCTCTCGCTACTCGCGCAAGCTCGAGTATTCGGACCGCTCGATCGCGGCGGCCGCGGCGGCGCTGGAGTCGCTGCGGGCCGGGCTGCGGTCGCTGGGGCCGCCGCCGTCAAAGGGCCCATGGGCCGCGCCGTCGGTGCTCCGGGCCGGCCGCGCCGGCGATCGACCGGTGGGGGTCGCGACCGGGGTCCTCGGTCATGGCGGGGACGGGAGCGATTTCGAGATCACGGACCGTGCCGGCGTGCCCGCCGCTCCCCTGTCGGCCGAAGGGCGCGCGCTGCACGACCGTTTCGTGGCCGCCATCGACGACGACCTGGACATGCCGGTCGCCCTGGCGTTGCTGCGCGAGATCCTGCGAGCCCCGATCCCCGACGACGAACGGCGCTGGCTCATCCTGGACGTCGACGCGGTGCTCGGTCTCGCCCTCGACCGTGTCTGGGACGAGCCTGTGGGCGCGCGATCGGACGAGAGGCCGGCCGATGTCACCGCTCTCGTCGAGGCGCGCACGGCCGCCCGGGCCGCCCGCGACTGGGCCCGCGCCGACGCACTCCGAGTCGAGATCGAGACCGCCGGTTGGGAGGTCACCGACACCCCGGACGGACCCGAGCTGACCCGAGTCGGGCCCTCCTCCGCCGCGGCTACGCCTCCGGTTCTACCCTCGTGAGCAGGTCCCGTCGCCAGCCGAAGCGGTCGATGATCCGGTAGAAATTGCGCTTGCTCTGGCGGTCGCGTTCGTCATCGGGGAGGCTCGTGTAGCCGCGGTGCTCGTGGCGAGTGACGGGAAGGTCGGCGAGGCTCAGCGCTCGTCGCGGCGGCCGGTCCTCCCCTTCGTCGCGCAGGACGAGGCTCCACCAGATATCGAGGTTCCGGTAGAAGCGGAACCGCTCGTCCAGCGGCCCGCGCTGTGCGTAGTCCGCGCGGCGGAATGCCGAGAGGTAGCCTTCGATCGCGTCGGCATCGCCGGCCGCTGCGTCCTCGAACTTGCGCAGGTCGGTCGAGACGATCCCCCACCCACCGACCACGGCCACGGTTGGGTCGTCAAGGGCATGGCTCAGCGGGGTCACGATGTCGCCGGTCGGCTCGACGCTCGTGTCGAGGAGGACGACCACCGGAGCCGCGGCGCGCCGGAGGCCGATGTTCGTCGCGGCACCATGGCCCAGTCGCTCGCTCGTCCAGACGATCTCGACCGGACCCGCGGATGACCCGACGCGTTGGTCGGCCGTCGCCTCGAGGTCCTCGAGCGCATTCGTTTGCTCGGCCGACGGCCCGTCGGCGACGATCACGACCGATGTGCCATCGGGCGCCGATGCGCGCAGGCCCGCAACGGCGCGCGCCACGTCGTCCGGCCAGTCCGTGGCGATCAGCACGACCGTCGCGAATCCCGTGGCCGGTTCGCCGAGACGCGACGGCACGCTCGCGCTCGACCCGTAGCGGGTTCGCTCGCCCTCGGCCACATCGGGCGGCGCGGCCGGCGTCAGCGCGAAGTCGGTGCCGCGGTCGGCGATCTTCCAGCCCGCCGATTCGATCTCCGCACGGAGCCGGTCAGCCTCGTCCCAGTCTCCGGTGGCGCGAGCGGCGGCGCGGGCATGGGCGGCCGACAGGACCTCGTCGGGGATGCGCCGACGCGTCACGCCCCACTCGCCCGGCGGGGTTCAGGCAGGGCGGCGATCCAGTCATCGGCGTCGGACATCGGTTCACTCCAGGGTCGCGGTCGGTGGCGGAACGATAGCGCGGCCGGATCGATCGCTGTCCGGATGGCCGGTGCCATGGGTACGTTCGGGTGGCTTCGTCGTGTGGCCCGGCTCTCGACAATGCCCCCATGGCGCTCGCATCGATCCCGGCATCACCGGCCGATGGCTCGGCCAGCCCGGTGGACGCATACCTGCTCGAGATGTACCGGCAGGCGGACGAGACCTCGCGACCGTTTGCCCATCCTCGACTTGCGAGCGTCGGCGCGTTCCTGACGATCGTCAGCTTGCTGACCGTGGCACTCGTGATCCTGTTCTCTGTGCTCGACGGCTCCAGCGGTTCGCTCCGTGCCGGCGCCAGCATCGCACTCGGAGCCCTCGGGCTCGTGATCTCGACGGCGTTCTATGCGCAAGAGCTCCGACGTCATCACCCGTCGGGCCGCGACGCGGGCCTCGATGGCCCGGCCTATGCGACCTCGAGCCTCTACCAGGCCTCGATCGGCTTCTTCGGGTTCGCCGTCGTCATCGCGACTGCTCTCCTGCTGGTGCGCTGACCAGCGCGCTGACACGGGCACTCCGGCGATAATCCCGCCAGTTCCCGCGGGCGCCAGGAGACGATGGTGAGCAATCCTCCAGACGTGACCTTCCGCCGACTCCACGCTGTCGACGACACGCAGGTCGACGGATTGGCCGACCTTCTCGTCGATTGCGTCGAGGATGGGGCGTCGGTCGGCTTCATGTACCCGCTGGCGCGCGAGAAGGCCGTCGCCTTCTGGCGTCGAGTGGCGGATGGCGTGGCCGCCGGCGAACGTGCCATCCTCATCGCCGAAGACGGGACCGGGATCGTGGGAACCGTCCATCTCCTGCTCGCGATTCCGGAGAACCAGCCCCACCGCGCCGACGTGACCAAGATGCTCGTCCATCCGCGCGCCCGGCGGCGTGGTGTGGGAGCGGCCCTGATGGGAGCCGTCGAGCAGATGGCGCGCGATTGCGGCAGGACGCTGCTCGTGCTCGACACGGTGACCGGCAGCGACGCCGATCGCCTCTATGCCCGACTCGGCTGGGTCCGTGTCGGCGAGATCCCCGATTTCGCCCTCCTGGCGCACGGGGGCCTGTGGGGAACGATGGTCTTCTACAAGAAGCTCTGACGAGGCTCAGGTCGCCCGCCACCGGCCGTCTCCCCGTAGAATCGGCCCGTGAAGAAGATCGGTTTCCTGTCGTTCGGACATTGGTCGGCGTCGCCGTACTCCCAGGTCAGGTCGGGCGCGGACGCGCTCATCCAGTCGATCGAACTCGCCGAGGCGGTCGAGGACCTGGGTGCGGACGGTGCCTACTTTCGCGTCCACCACTTCGCCCAGCAGCTCGCGTCGCCGTTCCCGCTCCTGGCGGCGATCGGCGCGCGCACGAAACGCATCGAGATCGGGACGGCCGTCATCGACATGCGCTACGAGAACCCGCTCTACATGGTCGAAGATGCCGGGGCTGCCGACCTCATCGCAGGCGGGCGTCTCCAGCTCGGGATCAGCCGCGGATCACCCGAGCAGGTCATCGACGGCTTCCGATACTTCGGCTACGAGCCGCCCGAGGGCGAGACCGATGCCGACATGGCCCGCCAGCACGCGGAGGTCTTCCTCCAGGCACTGTCCGGGACCGGGTTCGCCCAGCCCAACCCCTCTCCGATGTTCCCGAATCCGCCCGGTCTGCTCCGCCCCGAGCCCCATTCGCCCGGGCTGCGCGACCGGATCTGGTGGGGCGCCGGATCACGCGCGACCGCGGAATGGACGGCCCAGCAGGGATTGAACCTGATGTCCTCGACGCTTCTGACCGAGGACGCCGGCATGCCGTTCCACGAGCTCCAGGCCGAGCAGATCCGGCTGTTCCGTGAGGCGTGGACCGCCGCAGGGCACGAGCGCGAGCCGAGGGTGTCGGTCAGTCGCAGCATCTTCGCGCTGGTCGACGACCGCGACCGAGCGTTCTTCGGGCGCGGCAACCAGCAGTCGGACCAGGTCGGTTACCTCGACGCGCCGACCAAGGCGATCTTCGGGCGTTCGTACGCCGCGGAACCGGACGTCCTCGTCAAGGAGCTCGCCGGGGACACGGCCATCCAGGCGGCCGACACGCTCCTGCTGACGGTCCCGAACCAGCTCGGCGTCGAATACAACGCCCATGCGATCGAGAGCATCCTCAGGTTTGTGGCCCCGGAGCTCGGCTGGCGCCCATGAGGCTTCTTCGCACATCCGCCGGCATCAAGAACCCGAGCATCCACGAGGCGCTGGCGTGCGCGATCGACGACGAGACCGCGATCAAAACCCCGGGGAACGGCGACCCATCCCGGCCGTTACCCTCGCGACCATGACGACCGCAGCGATAACGATCGGCTCACTCGCCGCTTATCCCGGAACCCGTGCCACCGGCGTCGTGCCCGTCGACGTCGGGATGGCGACTCTCGAGGTGCCTGTCGCGATCGTCCACGGGTCGCGCCCCGGGCCGCGCGTCGCCGTGACCGCCGGGATCCACGGTGCCGAGTACGTCTCGATCGCGGCGCTGCGCGAGGTCGTCCTTGACCTCGATCCCGCTGCGGTCACGGGCTCGCTCGTCGCGGTGCTCACCGCGAGTCCCGCGGCCTTCGCCGCTCGCACGATCTACCTCAACCCGCTCGACGGGCTCAACCTGAACCGCCAGTTTCCAGGCGACCGGCACGGATCGCCGACCCAGCGACTGGCCCACTGGCTGACGACCGAGGTGATCGCCGGCTCGGACGCGTTCGTCGACATGCACTGCGGCGACATGAACGAGGCGCTGGTTTCCTTCACCGGCATCGAGGAGACGGGCGACGCTTCGGTGGACGTCCGAAGCCGCGAGCTGGCCGAGGCGTACGGACTGCGCTACATGCTGATCGGGCCGAGCCCGGGCACGACGACGACGGCGGCGGCCGCGCTGGGGATCCCAGCGGTGCTCGCGGAGGTCGGCGGCCAAGGTCGGTGGCCGAGGGAGGACGTCGCCCTCCACGCCGCGGGCTTGCGGCGCGTGCTACGGACCGCTGGGCTGGTCGACGCCGCTCCCGCGGCGCCTGCGCACCGCACAGAGATCTTGCGGACGGAGGCCTGGATGCGTGCAACGACGAGCGGCTACTGGCACCCGGCCGTCGCGGTGGGTGATCGGGTACCAACCGGGATGGTGGTGGGCGAGGTCCAGGATGCTTTCGGCAGCGTCCTCGAGAGGCCCTCCGCGCCCATGGATGGCGTGGTCATCTTCCTCGTGAGCTCGCTCGCGATGAACGCCGGCGATCCGCTGCTCGCCCTCGCGGGCTGACCGTTTTGGGCATGATGTGGCGCCCCCGGACGGACTCGAACCGCCGACGCAGGCCTTAGGACGGCCTCGCTCTGTCCACTGAGCTACGGGGGCGCGGAGGCCATCGTACCCCGCCCGGCCAGCGAAATCGGCGAACGACGACCCTCGCCTACAATCGACCGCGAGATGATCGACGCTCCCCTCCCCGACCTCGTCCTGTACGGGCGCCCGGGCTGCGGCCTGTGCGATGAGGCACGGGGCCTCCTGATCGCCCTACTCGACGAACGGGCGCGCGCCGGCCTGCTGTCGCCTCGCCTCATCGAACGCGACATCGACACCGACCCGGCTTGGGAGCGCGCCTACTTCGCCTCGATCCCGGTCGTCGAGCTGGGCGACCAGCGCCTGGAACTCGTGACGAGCCCCGCCAAGCTGCGCCGCCTCCTGGCCGACGTCCTGGACGCCTGACCGAGCCGATGTCCGGGACCAACCTGACGATCCTCGTCGCCCTCGCGGCCGGTGTCATCAGCTTCCTCTCGCCGTGCGTCCTCCCACTCGTGCCCGCCTACGTCGGGCAGCTGACCACGATCGCGGTCGCGGGTTCGGCCGATGGCGCGAAGCCGTCGCGCTGGCTGGCGATACGCCATGCGCTCGCATTCGTGGCTGGGTTCGGTGCCATCTTCACGTTGCTCGGCATCACGGCCACGTTCGCCGCAGGCCCGATCGCCGACTATCTGCCCGCCCTGCGGGTCATCGGTGGGCTCATCCTCATCGTGCTCGGGCTCGACCTTGCCGGGCTGCTCCATATCTCGTGGCTCCAGCGGACCTGGCGTCCGCTCGATGCCGGGGCAGCCGGGTCGCTTGCCACGGCGACCGGCTCGACCGCCCTCGGCAGCGGGAACGCGAACCCGGGCCTCGGTGAGCGGCTCGGTGGTCATGTCGTGAGTTCGGGCGGCGGCCGGCTCGCGTCGTTCGGGCTCGGGGCGATCTTCGCGGTCGG
>JANMBS010000560.1:0-1580 GCA_031360525.1 Thermomicrobiales bacterium | reverse complement strand
TCAGCGAGAGCGCTGCCATCACGATGCTCATCCCGCCCACCACGTGTGTGATCCTGGCGCGGATCGGGACGCAGTGCAAATATCCCGGACCTGCGGCTGTCGTTGGATTCGCCGCGGCCGAGGGTCATCATTGTGGCTCATCCATCGAGGAGGCGGGATGCGGACCGCGGTTTTCGGAGCGACAGGACTCATCGGTCGTCGACTGATCAGGCAGCTGGTTGCGCGCGGCGACGAGGTGGTCGCGCTGGTGCGCGGTGGCAAGGACGTCGAGGGCGCGCGCGTGATCGCGTGGGATCCGGCGGCGGGTCCGGTGCCGCCCGGGGCGCTCGATGGATGCGATGCCGTCGTCAACCTCGCCGGCTCGCCGATCGGTCGGCGGTGGAATGCCGAGGTCAAGCGCGAGATCGCGTCGAGTCGTATCGACCTGACCGATACGGTCGTCCGCGCCCTGGCCGACGGCGGACCGGGGGTCCTGGTCAACGCGAGCGCCGTCGGCTACTACGGCAACCGGGACGAGCAGGTCGATGAGTCCGCCGCGCCCGGCACGGGGTTTCTGGCGGACCTCTGCCGGCGCTGGGAGGCCGCTGCGATGGCCGCGACTGCACGCGGTGTGCGGGTCGTCCTGCCGCGCACGGGTATCGCCTTGGCCACCGAAGGCGGTGCGTTGCCACAGATGCTGGGGCCGGCCAAGCGCGGGGTGGGAGGACCCATCGCCGGTGGCCGGCAGTGGTTTCCATGGATTCACGTGGACGATGTCGCCGGGCTCATCCTGCATGCCCTGGACAACGCCGCCGTGTCGGGCCCGATCAACCTGGTCGCGCCGGGGATCCTGCAGCAGGGGGCGTTTGCGAAGGAGTTGGGCCACGCCGTCCACCGACCGGCCGTCGCGCCGACGCCTGGGTTCGCCATCAAGCTGTTGCTTGGCGAGGGCGCCCAGATCGTCCTGCAGGGACAGCACGCCGTCCCTCGCGTGGCGTTGGAATCCGGATACGTCTTTCGCTTCCCAGAGGCGTCCGCGGCGCTTGCGAACCTTCTCGGCGAAGGTTAGGGCGCGGGCTCCCCGGGAGGGAAGAGCCGTTTGAGCTCGCCCTCCAGGACGAGCCAGCTTTCGCGGACGTACGTCGTGGCCACGTGGTAGCGCGCGCCGGGGAGGCTGCGTGCCAGCTTGACCCTGTCCTGGTCGGGCCGCCGCTGCTCCTGCAGGTCGGCCAGGAGGTCACGGTACTCGGCGATCATCTGGGCCATCTCAAAGTGCTTGACCATCTGCTGGTCGAGAAGGCGATCAACGACCGCGAACGGGTCTTCTGCGGGTTCGCTGCTCACTGCCCCGATGCTACCCTCTGGGTCCCAGGGGGATTAGCTCAGCTGGGAGAGCGCCGCGTTTGCAACGCGGAGGTCGTCGGTTCGATCCCGTCATCCTCCATACTCCGAGAGTCCTTTCGTAGAAACGTTGTCGACCGTTCGACGGCTCTGCGTCGAACGTGGCAACTGGTCCATGGACCTCCGGTGGACCTCCATTGGCGGGAGTCGGCTACGCGGCGACGCGCAGTGCCCATGAGCCGTTGCGGGGAGGGTGAACT
>JANMBS010000522.1:0-8567 GCA_031360525.1 Thermomicrobiales bacterium | reverse complement strand
TGCGGTGGACCTCCACCTTGGCCCCGATATCGATGCCGCGCGTGGGCTCGTCCAGGATCAGGATGCGGGGCCCGGAGGCCAGCCACTTGGCCAGCACGACCTTCTGCTGGTTGCCGCCCGACAGGGCCCCCACGAGCTGGTCGACGCCGGTCGTCCTGACCCGGAACTGCTCGGTATAGTCGTGGGCCACCTGGCGCTCGGTAGAGGCGCGCACGAGGAGCCGCGGGAAGAGGCGCGGAAGGATCGGCAGGGTCACGTTCTGGGCGATCGAGAAATCCAGGACCAGGCCCTCCTGGTGGCGGTCCTCGGGCAGGTACGCGACCCCGGCGTTCATCGCTGCCGAGGGGCTGGCGAAGTCGACCGGTGCCCCGCCCAGCAGTATCTCGCCGCCGTCTCGCTGATCGATGCCGAACAGGACCCTCGCGACCTCCGTGCGTCCTGCACCGACGAGGCCGGCGAAGCCGACGATCTCGCCGGCCCGGACCGAAAACCCGACATCGCGAAAGGCGCCGACCTTGGTCAGGCCACTCACCTCCAGGAGGACGTCGCCGACCGGCGTCTCGACTTTGGGGAAGAGCGACACCGCCCGCCCCACCATATGTCGGACGAGGTCCGCCGTGGTGAGATCGGTGGTCGCCGTGGTGATCACGTGCTTGCCATCGCGGAAGACCGTCGCCCGATCGCACAGGTCGAAGACCTCGTCGAGCCGGTGGCTGACGAACAGGATCGACACGCCCCGATCGCGCAGCCGGCGCACGATCGCGAACAGTCGCGCGACCTCGTGAGCGGACAGCGATGCGGTCGGCTCGTCCAGGACGAGGATCCGGGCCTCGGTGGATAGCGACTTGGCGATCTCGATCAGCTGCTGGTCGGCCATCGACAGGCCGCGGACCGGGGCGCCGACGTCGAAGCGCACCTCGAGCTGGTCGAACAACGCCTGTGCCGCACGGCGGGTGGCGCCCCAGTCGATCGAGCCGAGGCGACCCGACGGGGCGTGGCCGATGAACACGTTCTCGGCGACCGTCAGGTCGGGGAAGAGGCGCGGCTCCTGGTGGACCACGGCGATCCGGAGTGAGCGTGCGTGGGCGGGGCCGTTGATCTGGGTCGCCTCCCCGTCGAGCCAGATCACGCCGCTATCGGGCTGATGGACGCCGGCCAGGATCTTGACCAACGTGCTCTTGCCGGCACCGTTCTCGCCCACGAGGGCGTGGATCTCGCCCGGCAGGAGGTCGAGCGAGACGTCATCGAGGGCCTGCGTCGCAAGGAACCGCTTCGAGATCCCGCGCAACTCGGCGCGCGGCGGAGTCGCGACGATCAGAGATGCGTTGACGTCGGAAGGCGCGGTCAACTCGCGGCCCTCGCCGCGCTGGAGCCGTCGGATGTCCCGGCCTCAGACCCTCGAGATCGCGACGGATCCACGATGCGGACCTCGACGCCGCGAACGGTCAACGCCTGGACCATCGACTCTGGGGCGCTCTGGTCGGTCAGGACGACGCTGATCTTGTCGGTCGGACAGAACGTGGCGAAGGCGGCCCGCTCCCATTTCGTGTGGTCGACGATACCGATCACCTCGCGCGCGGCAGCGACCATCGAGCGCTTGATCTGGGCCTCCTCCTCGGTGGCGTCGGCCAGCCCGGATTCGGGCGTGAACCCGGCCGCGCCGAGGAGCGCCTTCTGGACGTTGATGCGGCTGAACAGGCCGTCGCCGAGCTGGCCGACGACCGACAGGGCCTCCCAGCGCACGCGGCCGCCGAGCATCAGCACGACGATCCCGGGATGGCCGGCGAGCTCCGAGGCGAGTCGCAGGCCATTGGTGATGACCGTCAACTGGCTCCAGCCACCGCGGGCCTTGAGCTGACGAGCGACCGACAGCGCCGTGGTGCTGGCATCCATCACGATGCTCTCGCCATCGTGGACGAGCGCCGCGCCCGCGATACCGATAGCCAGCTTCTCGTTGGCCTGGAGTCGCTCGCGGATGTCGAACGGCAGCTCGGGTCGACTTCGGTCGATGGCGATCGCGCCGCCATGGGTCCGGATGAGGCGATGGCCGGACTCGAGACCGAGGAGGTCCTTGCGGATGGTCACCGCCGACACCTGGAAGCGGGTCGCCAGCTCCCCGACGCGGACGCGTCCATGCTCCTCGACGATGCGGACGATGTGCTCCTGACGTTCGCGGGCGAAGACGTCGCCCGGGGAGGCGCTGGCTGGATCCGTCACGCCTCTCCTCCGTGCGGGCTGAGCACGAATGGGTGGTTTCGTTTGGCTTCAACGGCACAGTAAACGCCACGTGAAAGCAATGTCAAGATAGGAATTGAAACCTAGTGAAATATGTGGCAACCTATCCGTCATGGTCAGGACAGCCTCCCTGGGCGCCGAAAGGCACGTCTGGAAGCCGTCCTGATCCCCCGACCCGGCCGGCGGTTGCTCGGCCGCCAGTCTCCTCCGGCGGTCGTTCGGACGCCGCCGGCCGGGTCGCATACCAGCACCTGTGGACGCGTACGATCGAAGCCGACCAGAGTGACCGGAGGTACCCGCCCTGCGGGGCGACGGAGGCAGACGTGATCAGCAACCCAGCGGTCGCCAACCAAGCTGTCGTCGCGTCACTGCGAACCCAGCGCATCGAGCTCCCGTCGTGGGCATTCGGCAACTCCGGGACCCGCTTCAAGGTCTTCGCCCAGAAGGGTGTCCCGCGGGACCCCTACGAGAAGGTCGCCGACGCGGCACAGGTCCACCGGTTCACCGGGATCGCTCCGAGTGTCGCGCTCCACATCCCGTGGGATCGCGTCGACGACTACGCCGATCTCGCTCGCCACGCAGCGGACCTCGGGGTCAGCCTGGGCACCATCAACTCGAACGTCTTCCAGGACGACGACTACATGCTCGGGAGTGTCTGCAACCCGGATCCGCGCGTGCGCCGCAAGGCCGTCGCCCACTTGCTGGCCTGCATCGACGTCATGGACGCCACGGGGTCCCGGGACCTGAAGCTGTGGTTCTCGGACGGCACCAACTATCCAGGCCAGGACGACATCAGGGCCCGCCAGGATCGCCTCGCCGAGGCGCTCGCCGCGGTGCACGCCCGGCTCGGGCCCGACCAGCGGATGCTCCTCGAGTACAAATTCTTCGAGCCGTCGTTCTACACGATGGACGTCCCCGACTGGGGGACTGCCTATATCCAGTGCGTGGCCGCAGGCCCGAAGGCGAAGGTCGTGGTCGACACCGGCCACCACGCACCGGGCACCAACATCGAATTCATCGTGGCGTCTCTCCTGCGGGCCGATCGCCTCGGTGGCTTCGATTTCAACTCGCGCTTCTACGCCGACGACGACCTGATGGTCGGCTCCGCGGACCCGTTCCAGCTCTTCAGGATCATGCATGAGGTGGTCCAGGCGGACGCGGTTCGCCCGGGATCGGATGTGGCGTTCATGCTCGACCAGTGCCACAACATCGAACCGAAGATCCCGGGTCAGATCCGGTCGGTGATGAACGTCCAGGAGGCAACGGCCAAGGCGCTCCTGGTGGATGCCGAGGTCTTGGCGGCGGCCCAACGCAACGGTGACGTGCTCGGCGCCAACGCCGTCCTGATGGA
This sequence comes from Thermomicrobiales bacterium, assembly GCA_031360525.1. GTDB lineage: Bacteria > Chloroflexota > Limnocylindria > Limnocylindrales > CSP1-4 > SPCO01. The sequence goes on along the minus strand of JANMBS010000522.1, from coordinate 4,981 downwards.
CGCCTACAACACCGATGTCCGGCCGCTTCTGGCCGAAGTGCGCGGCGGGCTCGGCGTCGACCCCGATCCGATGCGGGCCTACGCCGACTCCGGCTACGCGGCCACGATCGAGGCCGAGCGCGTCGGCGGACAGGCCGCAGGCTGGGGCGCATGAGCGTCGAGGCTGTCACACCCGATACGAGCGCGGCAGTCGCCGCGCTCCTCGAGCGCTCGAACCGGCTGGGCTCCGACCCGCGGAACACCAATTACGCCGGCGGCAACACGTCGGCCAAAGGGACCGGCATCGATCCCGTTACCGGCACGCCCGTGGAGCTGATGTGGGTCAAGGGCTCGGGCGGCGATCTGGGCACCCTGACCGAGGCCGGGCTGGCCGTCCTTCGACTGGACCGCCTGCGCTCCCTCGCCGACGTCTACCCGGGGGTCGAGCGCGAGGACGAGATGGTCGCCGCGTTCGACTACTGCCTCCACGGCCGCGGTGGCGCGGCACCATCGATCGACACCGCGATGCACGGCCTCGTGGATGCCGCCCACGTCGACCACCTCCATCCCGATTCGGGGATCGCCCTCGCCACAGCGGCCGACGGCGAGGCGTTGACCCGCCGCTGCTTCGGCGACCGCGTTGCGTGGGTCGACTGGCGTCGCCCGGGCTTCCAGCTCGGTCTCGACATCGCCGAGATCCGCCGGGCGCACCCCGAGGCGATCGGGGCCATCCTCGGCGGCCACGGGGTCACCGCTTGGGGCGACACCTCCGCCGAGTGCGAGGAGCGCTCGCTCGAGATCATCCGCACCGCCGAACGGTTCATCGCCGACAACGGCCGGCCCGACCCGTTCGGCGCGCCGATACCGGACTTCGAAGCACTCCCTGAAGAGGAGCGCCACGCCCGTGCCGCGGCGATCTTGCCGCTCGTGCGGGGTCTGGCCTCGACCGACCGCCCGCAGGTCGGCCACTATACCGACAGCGATGTGGTCCTCGACTTCGTCGGCCGGACCGAGCATCCGCGCCTGGCCGCCCTCGGCACGTCGTGCCCCGACCATTTCCTGCGGACCAAGGTCCGACCGATGGTCCTCGACCTGCCGCCCAGGGCAGGACTCGAGGACGTCTTCGCCCGGCTGCGCGAACTCCACGCGACCTACCGCGACGAGTACGCCGCCTACTACGACCGCAACGCCTCACCGGACAGCCCGCCGATGCGCGGGGCGGACCCGGCGATCGTGCTCGTGCCGGGCATCGGCATGTTCTCGTTCGGGGCCAACAAGCAGACGGCACGGGTCGCCGGCGAGTTCTACATCAACGCGATCAACGTCATGCGCGGCGCCGAGTCGCTGTCGACCTATGCTCCGATCGCCGAGTCGGAGAAGTTCCGGATCGAGTACTGGGCGCTCGAAGAGGCCAAGCTGGCGAAGATGCCCAAGCCGAAGCCCCTCGCCGCCCGAGTCGCGTTCGTGACCGGCGCGGGTTCCGGGATCGGCAAGGCGATCGCCCATCGACTGGCGGCCGAGGGGGCCTGCGTCATCGTGGCCGACATCGACGCGACCAGCGCGGAGACCGTGGCACGAGAGCTGGGTGGCACAGACACCGCGATCAGCGTCGTCGCCGATGTCACCGACGAGGCGCAGATCGTCGATGCCTTCCGCCGCGCCGTTCTCGCATTCGGTGGCGTGGACCTGGTTGTCAACAACGCGGGCCTGTCGATCTCGAAGCCGTTGCTCGAAACGACGATCGGCGACTGGGACCTCCAGCACGATGTCATGGCACGCGGTTCCTTCATCGTCTCGCGCGAATCGGCGCGGATCCTGATCGATCAGGGGATGGGCGGCGATCTCGTCTACATCGTCAGCAAGAACGCGCTGTTCGCCGGACCGAACAACGTCGGGTACGGCTCGGCGAAGGCCGATCAGGCCCACCAGGTCCGGCTGCTCGCGGCGGAGCTCGGCCAGTTCGGGATCCGGGTCAACGGCATCAATCCCGACGGCGTCGTCCGTGGTTCCGGGATCTTCGCCAAGGGCTGGGGCGCGGACCGGGCCAAGACCTACGGGATCCCGGAGGACAAGCTCGGCGAGTTCTACGCGCAGCGCACGCTGCTCAAGCGCGAGGTCATCCCGGAGCACGTCGCTGCCGCCGTCTTCGCCCTGACCGCCGGCGACCTGAGCCAGACGACCGGCCTGCACATCCCCGTCGATGCCGGCGTGGCGGCGGCCTTCCTCCGGTGACCGACGGGCTCGTCGCTGCCGTCGATCTCGGCGCGTCGAGCGGTCGCGTGATGGTCGGCCGGGTCGGGCCGGAGACACTGGAGCTGACCGAGGTCCGGCGCTTTCCGAACGACCCCGTTCGGCTCCCCGACGGGCTCCACTGGGATGTCCTGCGTCTCTACCACGAGGTCCTCGCCGGCCTGCGCGACATCACCCGCGCGGGTGACAGCCCGCTGAGCGTCGGTGTCGACTCGTGGGGGGTCGATCACGGTTTGCTCGACGAGGCCGGGCGACTTCTCGGCGAGCCATATCACTATCGCGATGAACGCACGGTGGCGGCCATCGCCCCGGTCCACGACGTCATCGCGCCGGCCGACCTGTACGCGCGGACCGGCCTCCAGTTCATGCCGTTCAACACCATCTACCAGCTTGCTGCGGCCCGTGGCACGCCCGCGTTCGAGGCCGCCCGGACGATGCTGCTCATCCCCGACCTGCTCGGCTACTGGCTATCGGGCGTGCGCGTGGCGGAGGTGACGAACGCGTCGACCACGTCGCTGCTCGACGTCGATCGACGCACCTGGGACACCGACCTGATCGAGTCCCTTGCGATCTCCCCGACGTTGTTCGCGTCGCTCGGGACGCCCGGTGACGTCATCGGTCCACTCCGCGACGACGTCCGGCGAGCGACCGGCATCCAGTCCGAGACGCTGCTGAGGTTGGTCGGGTCGCACGACACGGCATCGGCGGTCGTCGGCGTCCCCGCCGGCGACGTCCCGTTCGCGTACATCGCGTGCGGGACGTGGTCGCTCGTCGGCGTCGAGCTCGACCATCCGATCCTGACCGAGGACAGTCGAGCGGCCAATTTCACGAACGAAGGCGGCGTCGACGACCGGATCCGCTACTTGCGCAACGTCATGGGTCTATGGCTGCTCCAGGAAACGCTCCGGACTTGGCAGCTCGAAGGGACGCCCGAGGAGTTGCCGGCACTGCTGGTCGCCGCCGGCGAGCTCGGCCCCGGAGGGCCGCTCATCGATCCGGACGATCCCTCGTTCCTGCCACCCGGCGACATGCCCGAACGGATCGCGGCCGCCTGTGTGCGCCTCGACCAGTCGCCGCCGCGCAGCCGCGTCGAGCTTGTGCGCTGCATCCTTGACAGCCTTGCCGCCGCGTATGGGCGAACCGTCCGCGACGCGGCGCGCCTCTCCGGTCGCACGGTCGAGGTCGTCCACCTGGTCGGCGGCGGCGCGCGGAACACGCTCCTGTGCCAGCTCACCGCGGATTCATGTGGGCTCCCCGTGCTCGCCGGCCCGGTCGAGGCGACCGCACTCGGGAACGTGCTGGTCCAGGCTCGGGCGAGCGGCCTGCTGGCCGGCGACCTCGAGACATTGCGCGCCCTGGTCCGCTCGACCCAGGACATCCGCCGCTATGAGCCGCGATCCTCGCTCGCGCGGCAGGGAGCCTGATCCGCTTGCGGGTCGCGCTGTTCATCACCTGCTACAACGACCTCCTCTACCCGGAGGTCGGCCGGGCGATCGTGGGCCTGCTCCGGCGGCTGGGTCACGAGGTGGAGTTCCCGGCCGAGCAGACCTGCTGCGGCCAGATGCACTTCAACTCCGGTTACCAGGACGCGTGCATCCCACTGGTCCAGCGGTTCGTCCGCGCCTTCGCCGGCTACGACGTGGTCGTCACGCCATCGGGGTCGTGCGCATCGATGGTCCGTCGGTATCACCCGCTGGTCGCCCGACTGGCGTCGGAGAGCGGCGTCGACAGCGGGTTGGCCGAGCGGGTCGCGACGGTCTCGCCGCGGGTCCTCGAACTGAGCGAGTTCCTCGTCGACGTGCTCGGGATGACCGATGTGGGGGCTCGGTTCTCGCACACGGTCGCCTTCCACCCGACCTGCCATTCGACACGGCTGCTCGGGGTGGGGGACCGGCCGACGCGCCTGCTCGCGGCCGTGGACGGCCTGACCCTGGTCGACCTGCCACGGTCCGAGGCGTGTTGCGGGTTCGGTGGGACGTTCGCGGTCAAGAACGCCGACACGTCGGTGGCCATGGGTCTCGACAAGGTGGATGACGTCCTGGGATCCGGCGCCGAGGTCCTGACCGCGGGTGACACGTCGTGCCTGATGCACATCGGCGGACTGCTGTCCCGGCGCGGTTGCCCGGTCCGGGTGATGCATCTCGCGGAGATCCTGGCCTCGACCGGGGCGAAGGCGTGACGCGGACCACGGGGTCGCCGGGACGGTCCAAGCCGGAGCCGTCGTTCAAGGGGACACCGCCGTTCCCGGAGGCCGCCAAGGTGGCGTTGACCGATCGGCAGCTCCGCGCCAACCTCGGCCGCGCGACCGCCACCATCCGGACGAAGCGTGCAGCGGTCGTCGAAGAACGCGCCGACTGGGAGTCCCTACGCTTGGCCGGGGCGGCCATCAAGGACGAGGTGCTGCGCGATCTCCCGGCATTGCTGGCCCGGCTCGAGGAGCGCGTGACCGCCGCGGGCGGCGTCGTCCACTGGGCGCGCGACGCCGCCGAGGCCAACGCGATCGTCGCGTCGATCGTCCACCAGCACGGCGCCGCCGAGGTGGTCAAGGTCAAGTCGATGGCGACGCAGGAGATCGAACTCAACGAGGCACTCCGGCTGGAGGGCGTCGACGTCTGGGAGACTGACCTCGCCGAGATGATCGTCCAACTCGGGCATGACCTGCCATCGCACATCCTTGTGCCGGCGATCCACCGCAACCGCGCGGAGATCCGCCAGATCTTCATCGACGAGATGGGCAACGTCGGCCGGCCGG
>JANMBS010000511.1:0-3538 GCA_031360525.1 Thermomicrobiales bacterium | reverse complement strand
CGTTCGTCGGCGAGGGTGCGGACGGCGTCGCGCAGGAGCACCTGCTCCTCGGTCAGCCGATACGTGGGCAGCGGCGAGTCGGTCACCAGAGGCATCGTAACGGGCTTTGACGCGGCGGACCCGCATCGACACGGTACGGCGCGCCTCGTGGTGCGCGCTGGCGCCCAGACCGCAGGCTCGGCGCTGACTCCGCCCTCAGGGCGACGCGCCGCCCATGCGCGAGATCGTCCGATTTCGTAGTACGAAATCGCAGGAGTTCGGTCAGCGGTTCGAGCGTCGGTCCCGACGCACGAGGCGCCCGCCGAGCGCCATGACGACGACGAAGGCCGTAAGCACCGCGACCAGCAGCACGACGCCGAGCGCATCGAGCCCCTGTTCCGAGGCCTCGCCGCACGCTGGGGTGCAGTCGACTAGGACCGCCTCTGGTAGCGATGCCAGCAGGCCGATCACGACCGCGGCGATGGTGCCCACCCGAACGTATGCACGCATGCCGCCATCGTACGCGGCCCGGCACCACGCGTGAGCCACAAGTCCCGGCGGTGGTGCGTGGGTGCGCCTCCCCATTGGACCAGCGCCGACGGCCCCATGGTCAGGCTGTGCAGGCGCCTGGACCGAGGGCATAGTCGAGAAGACCCCCAGGTCGCGCCGGGTCACTGGCGCTCCGCAGGCCGCCGCCCCACGGCAGGCGTCGGGACCCGACAGTCGCGGTCTCGCCCGGCGACTTTCGATGGGTGGCCACCACACCGTTCGTGGCGTTTGCACGCTGCGTTCAGGCAGAGAGGAGCAGCATGTCGCCGGTCACCACGCACGGCGCCCCGCGGGCGTCCAGCAGTCGCGCGATCCATCTCGCATTGCTCTCATTCCTCACCTTGGCCCTCGCGTTCGGCGGATTCATCGCCGCACCGACGCAGGCCACAGCCGCTTCCCAGGTCAAGGTCGTCATCGTCGTCGGCCCCGTCGAGGGAAGCACCGCTCGCTACATCGAGAACGCACGGGAGTACGCCGCCCAGGCCCGGGCCTATGGCGCCAACGTGATCGAGGTCTACAGCCCGCGCGCAACCTGGACTCGAGTGAAGGCTGCGGCGGTCGGCGCCAACATCTTCATCTACCTCGGCCATGGGAACGGGTATCCGAGTCCCTACGGCGCGTTCACATCCCTCCGTCGGAATGGGATGGGCCTGAACAGCTCGTCCAACAACGGCAATTCGAACGTCAGGTACTGGGGCCAGTACTACATGCGGACCGGCCTCGATCTGGCGCGGAACTCCGTGGTGCTACTCAACCACCTGTGCTACGCCTCGGGCAACTCCGAGCCGGGCCGGAAGCTCCCGTCGAAGTCGGTCGCGATGCAGCGAGCCGACGGCTATGGCACGGGCTTCCTCCGGACCGGCGCCAAGGCGATGTTCGCGACCGGCAACGGCAGCCTCACTTCGGTCATCGCAGATCTGTTCACCAGCGACAAGACCGTCGCGCAGATGTTCCAGGACGACTGGTCCTTCACCGGTGACGCGGACTTCCAGTTCGCGTCGGCGAAGACCTCCTGGTCGACCGTCTGGATGGACCCGCACGCCGCGGGCAAGTACTACCACGCGGTGAGCGGCAAGCTCACCCTGACAGCGGCCCAGGTTCGCGCGGGCGACTGACTCAGCCTCGTGACCCAAGTGACCTCTCGGACCGGGCTAGACACGTTGCTGTTCGAGTCCTAGAGGTAGCCCTCCGGCACTTCGCCAACGACTTCCATGCCGTATCGGCCGGCCATCTCATCCAGGAGCGTCGCGTCCGGCTCGGGCGCAGCGAGCAACACCTTGAGCTCGTCGAAGTAGCCCACCATCGCGGCCGGGCTGTAGAGATTGAGCTTGCGGCTGGGCGAATCGCCGACGCGGAAACCGTGGCGCAGGCCCGCCGGGATGTAGATGAACGAACCGGCCGGACAGACATACTCGCGATCTTCAAGGAAAACGATGTACTCGCCGTCGAGGACGTAGAACGCCTCCGCGGCGTCGTGGTGGATGTGCATCGGCGGACCGAAGCCGGCGGGCTCGGTGGCTTCGAGCAGTGAGAATGCGTCCGCTGTGTCATCGCCCGTTGCCTTCACGACGATCGTGAAGCTGCCCATGTCGATCAGACGTCCGCCGCCTGGTTCGCACACAAAGGCGGCTTGCTTCGACTCGGGCACGCCATTCCTCCTAGTTCGCGTCGAGGGCGATCACGTGGATCGGATCTTCCAGTACGAGTCCTTCTTCACGACCTTGTCGTCGCGGAAGGTCCACAGATCACAGCCTCGGACTTCGATCCGCTGGCCCTCGGTCGTCGTACCGGACAGGGTCCACTCGGACGCCCCGCGGTCACCGTCGACGAAGTGTTCGTCCTGTTGGTACCGGATGTCGGGTATCCCGGCGAAGCGCGCGGCGAAGGCGTCGCGGATCGCTTCCGCGCCAACGAACCGCGTACCCCGCGGCTCGGTTCCTCGCGGGCTGTCGAAGGTGGCGTCGTCGGCGAAATGGATCATGATCGCGTCGAGGTCGTGCTGATCGAAGGCCATCGCGATCGCCTTGAGCATCCGCATCGAATCATCGTGATCCAAGACTCACTCCTCCTGTGCCGTCAGGTCGAGCGGCTTCTCCCACGTGAGAAGGGTGTCGTCAACCTCGATCGGCCCGGTGCGGATCTGGATGGTGCCGCGTACCCGTCTGGGCGGGATCCCGACGTCGCCGTAGCCGAGCCCTCGATAGAGGGCCTGGGCCGCGTCGTCGTCGACGCTGACAATAAGTCGCAGTCGACGGGATCCCCGCGCGACCACCGCGCGCTCGGCTGCGACAGCGAGGGCTGTGGCGACGCCTCGCCGGCGATGCTCTGGGCGCACGGACACGTCCTGGAGTTCGGGCGGGTCGGTCAATGCCAGGTGGCTGTGGCCGACCGGCTCGTCATCCTCCCACGCGACCAAGTAGTAACCATCGCCCTGGCCGAGGCGGGCCAGCCCGAGCACCGCACCGACCATGGCGACCTCATTCGGCGCCAGCTCCCTGATCTGCCGCATGGCTCCAGCCTGACGGCAGCCGGTGTGGCGCGCAATCCGTCAGGCTCCTAGAGCCTCACGTGAGAGGCCCGCTCACGACCAACGTGGCGGTCCGGGCCGGCGCGGTTTCGTGCTCGGCAGTCGCTGTCGGACCATGGCAACGAAGGGAGCCATGTCGTCGCGCAGGACATCGGTGTCCTTGGCGGTCGCGAGGCCGTCATACGCGTGACCCGCTGCGTGGATCGCGGGGTGCCAGCGCGCGGGCAGGTTCGCGAGTCCCCACGCCCCAGCCGAGCGCTTCGAGATGACCGGGCCGCCCGTCTCGAGCGTGCGCAGGATCCGGCATCCGTTGAAGATCGCGTAGGTCCCCTCGTAGGGATCGTTCGCGTCGCCCTCGTAGACGTGTCGCTCGAGGTGTTCGACCTCGCGGTCCAGGGCGCGCTGGAGTTCGGCGCTGGTGGGCGCAGTGACGAGCTCCTCGGGTGGACGCCCATACAAAAGAACGTACTGGCCGGCCAGCCA
>JANMBS010000504.1:0-2868 GCA_031360525.1 Thermomicrobiales bacterium | reverse complement strand
CGACACACATCTAGGCCGCAATGTAGGCCGCGTGGCATCAGGACATGAACGATCGCGTCCCCGCTTCGTCCCGATCCGGCGAGCGGGGACGTCCCTTCGCCATCGTGGCACTGATCCTGATCGCCGCGGCATGTGCCGCGCCGCTGTCCGACGCCGACCGCGCCGCGGCCGCGCGCTATGCCGAAGCTGCCGACGCCGCGGACCAGCAGATCCACGCGAACGACGATGTGCTCGACGCCACGGCGGGGGCCGAGCAGGACTACCGCGACTTCTACCATCGGTGGGCGGAGATCGAGGGGACCTTCGTCGATGCCATCCGCCAGGTCGGCTTCGGACCGACGCTGAAGCGGGACCTCGACAAGGTAGCGGCCTCATACGAAGCCGTGCGTGCGGTCTTGCTGCGGCTCGAGACCGAACCTCAGGACACATGGGGTCCGATTCGTGGCGAGCTGCACAAGGCGGCGGCGGACGCGATCGAAGCATCGAACGAGCTCCGCGCCAAGGTCGGCCTCCCGTCCGCTGGTGCGGACGAACACGTCGGGCCCTCGTAGCGCCTCGACCGAAAGCGGGCCCGTACCTTCGGCGGGCGAACGAACCTTCACCTTCCCGATATCGCATTCCGAGGCAGGTGCGTCATGCTTGGCGGCACTGGGCAGAGCGCCCGGTGGCCGGCCTGCGCAGTGCAGCCCGTCCGAATGTCATCCCCGGACGAACAAGATTGGCGACGATGGACTCCGACACGATCCCGACCGAACCGACCACCGACATCGAGCCACCGGCCACGTCTGTCGTGACCGGCCCCTCCCTGGCCTCGACGTCTCCGGCGGCCGGTCGTCGACGCGGGTCGCTGCTCCATCGCGCGGCGATCGGGCTCGCTCTGGTCTTGACGTTCAGCGTCGGGATCGGGGTCGGACTCCTGGCTGTGCCTGCTTTGGGCACGGTCGGGACGACGACCCCGTCTCCCACCTCCAGCGCGGCACCAAACTTCGGGCTGATCCGCGAAGCCTGGGACGTCCTCCACACGAAATATGTCGGCGCCGCCGAGCTCGATGACACGGACCTCATCTACGGCGCGATCAACGGCATGACCGAGGCGGTCGGTGACACTGGCCACACATCGTTCCTGACCCCGGCGCAGCGGGCCGCCCGCAACAACGACTTGTCCGGCCAGTACGTCGGGATCGGCGTCCGGATCGACACCGCGGCGGATGGCCTGCCGCTCATCGTCGGCGTCTTCCCAGGCAGCCCGGCAGCCTCGGCCGGTCTGGCGGTCGGCGACGAGATCGTCGCGGTCGACGGGAAGCCGACGACCGGCCATACGGTCGATGACATCGTCGGCTGGGTCCGCGGCGAGGCGGGTTCCACGGTGGTCGTCACGGCGCGGCCGGGCGCCACAGGCAAGGAGCGCGAGGTCTCGATGGTTCGCGCGGCGGTCGCCGTCGACCCCGTCAGCTGGACCCTCGTCCCGGGGACGAAGACCGCACTGATCCGGCTCGACCAGTTCTCGACCGGCGCCGCAGACGACCTCAAGAAGGCCATCGGGCAGGCCCGCGAGGCCGGCGCCGACCGGCTGATCCTCGACCTGCGCGGCAACCCGGGCGGCTATGTCAACGAGGCCGACGCGGTGGCCAGCCAATTCCTCAAGAGTGGCACGGTCTTTGTCGAGCGCTCCGCGGAGGGCCGCGAGACGGCCCATCCGGTCGCACTCGGCGGCACTGCCACCGACCTGCCACTCATCGTCCTCGTCGACGGCGGCACGGCCAGCTCGGCCGAGATCGTGTCGGGCGCCATCCAGGACGGGAAACGGGCGCAGATCGTCGGCATCAAGACGTTCGGGACCGGAACTGTCCTCGGCGAGTTCCTGCTCACGGACGGGTCGGCACTGCGGGTCGGGACGGTCGAGTGGCTGACGCCCGATGGCCGCCGGATCTGGCACGAGGGGATCGCCCCCGACGTCGTCGTCGAGCGGGCCAGCGACGTCGCGCCGCTCGACCCCGAGGATGTCGGCAAGCTGACCCCGGCCGAGGTCGGCTCGATCAAGGACCCGCAACTCGCTCGCGCGCTGAGCCTCGTCGCGGATCTCTCGACGCCTGTCGGCGGCTGACCGCTAGGGCGCGAGCGACCGCCAGCGCCAGGTCATCTCGGCAGTCAGCGGGCGACCCGGTCGGACCACCGTCGGGTCGGCGTTGAGGGCGTCGGGCGGGGCGGTCTGTGGCTCGACACAGAGGGCATCGGCAGGGGACGTGTAGATGACCCAATCGGTGCAGTTCGACTCGATCATCAGCTCGAGGAAGCCCGGCCAACGGAGCACGGGCGGCCGGCGCAGGTCGATGAACGTGTCGTCCCACGGCCCGGGTGGAGGCGAGACCAGCTCGTCGGTCGGGATCCCGGTGGCGTCGCGCAGGTACATCGCACCGGGCTCGACGTCGAGTTCCAGTTCGCCGGGCACACCCGGGATGCGCCGGGCGAACCACGGATGCCAGCCGATGGAGGCGGGCATCGGCTCGTCGGCATGGAGCTCCATCCGGCAGGTCAGGCTCTCGGCGGTCAGCTCGAAACGCTGGACGACCGTGCCCGCGAACGGCCAGTCGGGGCCGAGGTCGATCGCGATGGTCGTGTCATCGATGGCCCGCCAGCGGCGGTCGAGGACCGTCCCGTGGATGGCGTGCGGCGGCAGCGTCGCCGGCAGTCGCCGGACCGTGCCGCCGAACGTGAACTCCGCATCACGGACACGGCCGGCGTAGGGCGCCATCGGGAACGATCCCCAATCGCGCGGGCCATCGCGGGACGTCTTGAGCAGCTCGTGGCCATCCACCGCGAGCGAGGCGACCCGTCCGCCGGCGATGAGGTCGACGACGACCTCGACGC
>JANMBS010000126.1:0-6580 GCA_031360525.1 Thermomicrobiales bacterium | reverse complement strand
GTTCCAGAAAACCGGGAAATGGAAGTCCTCGGGATCGAGGAGGTTCTGGAAATTCTTGAGTCCGATGAACTGTGCATCTCCTCCGAAGGTGTAGTCGGTCATGGCGATGTACAGGTTGTAGAAGAAGGGCAGCCCGACCATGAACAGGAACAGCAGGAAGTGCGGCAGGAGGAACAGATAACCCGCCCACCACTTCTCGCCGATCCGGCGCATGGTCGGTGCGGCCCCGGCCGCGGGCGCCGGAACGGGAGGCGGTGCTGCCGCGACCGTCATGACTGGTCTCCTGAAACGACGGCGCGGCAGGCCACGCGCAAATGTGGCCTGCCGCGCACGTCAACTGACACGATCAGAAGCCGTACTTCGCCTTGTTGGCGACGAGCTGCTTCGTGGTGTTGCTGGCGGCCTCGTCGAACGCGGCCTTTGCTTCCTTCTTGCCGGTGACCGTGGCGACCGCTGCCTGGCCCGCACCCTGCGGTCCGAACAGCGCGTCACCCGCGGCCGGGATCGGCGGGAAGAACCGAGCGTCGGGCTGTTGCGCGGCGATCGCGGAGACCCCCGGGAGCGCCTTGAACTCGGCCGAGTTGACGACCGACTGTCGAGCCGGGATCTGGCCTGCCTTTGCCCACTCGAGCGAATGCTCGGAGATCCAGGCGATGAAGTACTGGGAGCCCTGCTTCTCATCCGCCGACATGTCGGTCGTCGTGATCCCCAAGTGGTGGGAACCTGACCAGACACCCTTGCCGAACAGCTGCGGGACCGGACCCGCGCCGCAGTCGGCCTTGAGCGCATCCAAGTAGCCGTTCGTCTCCCAGATGCCGGAGAAGACCATCCCGTTCTTGCCCTGCTTGAACGCGGCGATCTCGGCGTCACTCTCGGTGCCCTTGGGCGAGATGCCTTGGTCGACGAGGCTCTTCCAGAAGTTCGCGGAGTCGATGCCCGCCTGGCTGTTGATCAGGGACTGGGTGTAATCGGCGTTGGTCCACTCACCGCCGGCCTGGTAGAACGTGGTCGCCCACTCGATGCCGAGCAGGAAGTTCGCGCCACCGCCGCCCTGGACCACCATGAAGCCGGGCACGCCGGCCTTGTCGGTGATCGCCTTTGCCGCGGCGACGAACTCGTCCTTGGTGGTCGGCGGCTTCTCGGGATCGAGACCGGCCTTGGTGAACAGTGCCTTGTTCCAGTAAAAGCTCATCGTGTGCGTGTCGAGCGGGACGCCGTATCGATGGTCCTTGTAGAGGCCGTTCTTCCAGACGTCGGGTGTGAAATCGTCGCCGCTGAGGCCGAGGGTCGAAATCAGGTCGTCGATCGGCGCGAAGATGCCGTCGGCCGCGTTCTGCGGGATGGCGTCGAGATGGACGATCGACACCTGCGGCAGCTTCTTGGCTGCCTTGGCTGCATGGAGCGAGCCGTACAGGTCCTTCTGGGTCGAGAACTTGACCTGGACGTTCGGGGTCTCGGTGTTGAACTGGTCGACGATCTTCTTCAGGAACGGGCCGTCGCCGCCCGTGAATGGGTTCCAGAAGTCCAGCTTCACGGCCGTCGCCGGCGGCTGGATCGCCATTGCTCCGCTGCCGCCGGCGGCGGCACTGCCCGAGGCTCCGGGAGCGACGCTTGCGCCCGCTCCGGCGCTGGCTCCGGCGCTCGCCTTACTGCCACCGCAAGCCGCGATGAGGGGCGCCAGGACCGCCATCCCCGCCCCGAAACCTGCCAGCTTCAGCAGGTCTCGACGGGTGACGGAGCGCTCCGCGATCGTCGCGGCCGCCTCGAGAGGGCTGTTTCGCTCATCGTTCGCCACTGTATTCCTCCTCGACCTTGGAGGGCGACGGGCGCCACACCAGGCAGGTTGCCGGTCGGCAACATAGGAGGAAACCGTACGATGGCCGTGATCGAAATGACCTTCCAAGACCGTTACGATTCATCGATGGCACATGCCAGCAGCGTTGCGGGTCCCCGAACCGTGCCCATCGCAGGTCGAGGCCACTAGTGGGATCGACGGGGGATCTGTCCGCCCTCGCCGCGGTTCGGGACCTGCTCGAGCGCAACGACTATTCGTCCGAGGGGATCGCTCTCCTGGGGATCGATCTTGGCATGGGCGTACGAGTGACCGACGTTCCGATCCTCCTGCGCGCCATCGAGCCTGTCGAACCGCTAGCGACCCTGATCCGGCTGTTCGCCCTGGGCCAGGACGTCCCCGCGACGACCGCCGACAGCCTTCTGGGCAAGAACGCCGGCGACCTCCTCGAGGCGGGCATGACGCGGCGGGACGGCGATCGCATCGTGCCGGTGGTGCGGCTGACGCCGTGGCGTGGCCTCGTGTTCGCCCACGATCCTGATCCGCGGTCGGAGCTCTGGCCCGAGCATGTCAGCGGCCCCACGCCGGCGGCGGACACGCTCCTCAGCCTGGTCTCGACGAACGGCGGACGCGCCCTGGATCTTGGGACCGGCTGCGGGGTCTTCGCCCTGGCCGTGGCGGCCGGCCAGTCGGGCATCGTGGCAACGGATGTCAATGTCATGGCGTTGCGGTACGCCGCGATGAACGCTGGCCTGAACGACATTTCCAACGTCGAGCTTCGGTCGGGCAGTTACTTCGAGCCCGTCGCAGGCGATTCGTTCGATTTGATCATGTCAAACCCGCCATTCGTCATCTCGCCTGAGTCCGACCTCCTGTTCCGACACTCGGGGTTCGGGCGCGACGAGGTGTCGCGCCAGGTCATCCGTGGTGCCGCGGAGCACCTCTCCGAGGGCGGGCTTGCGTACATGCTCGTCAACTGGGTGCAGCCGTCGACGTCGGCTTGGATGACCTTCCTCGCGGACTGGCTCGAGGAGACCGGTTGCGATGCGCTCTGTCTCCTTCACGGCATCGAGGATCCCGTCGGGTACGCGGTCCGCTGGAACGCCCGCGAGCAGCAGCTCCGGCCGGACCGCTACGGAGACACCCTGGACCGCTGGCTCGAACACTTCCACAAGGAGAAGATCGACGCGATCGGCAGTGGGGCCATCATCCTTCGACGGAAGAGTGGCAAGCCGTGGCTCCACGGTCTCGAGTTAGGTGGTGACAGTCACGGCGACGCTGCCCCCCACGTCAAGGCGATCTTCGGCGGCCTGGATGTCCTGGCCGCTGCGGGGACCGGCCGGTCGAGCGAGCAGGCCTTGCTGGACGTCGTCGTTCGCATGCGCCAGCCGCACAGGCTGATCCAGCAGCTCGTCACCCGGAACGGCGAGTACGTCGCGGAGCCCACGACCCTTGCCCTCGACGACGGCCTGGCTCTCGCGATGTCGGTCGATCCGGACCTGGTCACGGTCGTCCTGCGGCTCGACGGCAGCCAGACGGGGCGGGAGATCGCACGAGAGCTGGCGGCGGCGACCGATCACGATGTCGATGGGGTGGCGACCCGCGTCGCGGGTTTCGTTCGCGCGCTGCTCGAGCTGGGCATGGTCGAGCCCGTCGCCCGTCGTCCAGAAGAACCACGTGCTACGTTTTGACTGACCCGGGATAACCGTCTGCGTCGGGCGGGTCGTCCAGCTCGCGAGAGCGAGCGCTTGCCATGGCCTGAGTCCCGGAGATGGATAGATGTCGAAGACCGCCCAGACCTGCGTGACGCGGGGTGCGCGCTCGTGAGGCTCGAGACCAACGAGCTGCGCGACACGATCGATCTTGACGGCGAGTGGCGATTCATCGCGGACCCGGAGCGGCTCTATGGAGCGGACCACCTCCCGGTCGGCGATCCGATCAAGGTGCCGGGTGCATGGGAAGCGCAGGTCCCACGGCCGTATCGGATCGTGTCGGCTTGGTACCGGCGGCTGTTGGAGGTTCCGGCGGATTGGGCGGGCGATCGTGTAGTGGTCCGTTTTCAAGCGGTCATGTACCGCTGCGTCATCTTCCTGAACGGGATCCGAGTCGGTTCCCATGAGGGCGGGTACACGGCGTTCGACGTGGAGCTTGGCGATGCCCTCCGGGCGGGCGAGCCGAACGAGCTGGCGGTCTACGTCGTCAACCCGCTGAACGCGATCGACGAGTACCCGGCGTTCTCCGTCGAGGACATGACGGAAGCGGAGCACCTCGAACCGGAGAGCCCGCTGTCGGAGGCGCCGCACGGGAAACAGACGTGGTACTCGAGCCAGAGCGGCCTCTGGCTCTCCGTCTGCATGGAGCGCCGGCCCGCCCGGGCGCTGGCGAGGATCCACCTGGCGCCCGACGTCGCGGGATCGAGGGTCCACGTGCGCTGGAACCTGGAAGGTCCCGGCCCGCGACTCGCCCCGGGAGTGCGCGTACGGGTCGATATCGATGGCCCGGAGATCGAGGGCCGCGTCGCGTCGGTGACGGAGGAGATCGACCCCGGAACGGATTCCGGACTCACGTCGGTCCGGATCCCCGACGTTCGACTGTGGGATCTGGACGACCCGTACCTGTACAGCGCGACGGTCCGGCTGGTGGATGAGGCCGGCGCCGAGCTCGACGCCGTTCGTGACCGGTTCGGGATGCGCGAGATCCGCACCGAGGGAGGCAGGGTCGTCCTCAATGGCCGACCCATCTACTTGGTCGGCGCTCTCGATCAGGACCTGTACCCGACGACGATCTCGACTGCGCCGGACCGTCCGTACCTGGTCGAGCAGATGCGGCTCACCCGCGAGATGGGGATCAACCTGCTGCGGTGCCACATCAAGGTCCCCGACCCGGCCTACCTCGAGGCGGCGGACGAAGCGGGTCTCCTGGTCTGGTGCGAGCTCCCCAACTGGACGAGGTTCAGCTCGGTCTCCGCCGCACGAGGGCGCGAGACCCTCACGGCGATGGTGGATCAACTCGGCAACCATCCGTCGATCGCGATCTGGACGATCATCAACGAGGATTGGGGCACAAACCTTCGTTACGAAGCGCGTGACCGGAATTGGCTGCGCGAGATGTATCACTGGCTGAAGGCGCTCGACCCGTCCAGATTGGTCGTCGACAATTCGGCCTGCGAGACGCCGACCGTGCCGAATTTCCACGTCGCGACCGACCTCGCGGACTTCCATGTCTACTTCCTCGCGCCCGATAACGCAGTCCGCTGGCGGAACCAGATCGCAGATTTCGCGAAGCGCGCGCGCTGGATGTGGAGTCCCCACGGAGACACGATCGAGCGTGGCGACGAGCCCCTGGTCCTGAGCGAGTTCGGCAGCTGGGGCCTGCCCCGGCTCGATCGCCTCATCGCCCACACGGGCCGCGAGCCGTGGTGGTTCGGGACCGGCCGCTACTACTACCGCCCGAGCGGGATCCAGCGTCGATTCGTCGCGTCCGGACTGGATCGGATCTGGCCGACCATCGACGACATGGCCGAGGCGACGCAGTGGCACCAGTTCGAGGCGATGCAATTCGAGATCGGCCAGATGCGGCGCCACGACTCGATCGCGGGCTATGTCGTCACCGAGCTCACTGACGCCTACTGGGAAGCGAACGGCCTGCTCGATCCGATGCGCGGTCCGAAGGTCTACCACGAGCGCCTCGCCGCCTTGTTCTCGCAGGACGCGATCCATGCCGACCTGGCGCGACGGGACTACTTCGGTGGCGAGGAGTTGACGGCCGAGATGTCGCTGGCGGCCTATGGACCGGCGACGGACGGCGGCGAGGTCCGCTGGACCCTCGAGGTGGCGGGAGAAACCGCGGTCAGTGGGTCGATCCCGCTCTCGGAGTGGCCACAGTCAGGCACGATCGGCATCGGGGCGCTGGTGGTGCCGATCCCGCACGTGGAAGCGGTCGCCGACTCGCGCCTCCGGATCGCCGCCCTCCAGCCCGACGGCCACGTCCGGGCGACGGACGAACTGCGCCTGGCGATCCTGCCCGAGTCCAGCCGGCGGACCGCGGCACCATTGCGAATCGCGGTCCACGATCCACTCGACATCTGGGGGATCGCTGCGCGGGTCTCGGCGCTCGGCCATCACGTCGTCGAGGCCGGGGACGCGGATCTCGTGGTTGCCAGCGAGCTGACCGACGATGTCGTGTCACGGATGGACGGCGGCGGGCGGGCGCTGATCCTCGTCCGGAGTCGAGCATCCATCAGCGAGGATCATGACCTTGCTCGTCGGGTGAACGTCCATCTACGACGCCTCGCCCACTCGGGCTGGCCCGGCCAGCGGAGCCCGTGGGAGGGCGACTGGGTCACGAGCTGGAGCTGGATCCTTCCGACGGAACTCGACGGCCTGCCTGAGCGCAACCCGCTGGACTTCGCCTATGAGGCCGTCCTGCCGGACCACGTCCTCCTCGGCCACGATCCCGTCCGGCATCGCGACGAGGTCACGGCGGGGATGTTCGTCGGCTGGGTCCATACGCCGGCGGCGCTCGTCTGGACGTTCCCACAGGGTCGCGGGGCAGCGACCCTCACGACGTTCCGAGTGGCGCCCGAATCGGGTCCGGTCGCAACGGTCCTCCTCGAGAACCTCATCCAACAGTCCGCCTCCGCTGACCGGAGGGAGCGATCCGGTCGCGGGGACCACCGGACTGCATCGCCCGGGCTTCCAGCGGGGACTCGGCGCGAGTCATGACGAACGCGGACGCCGCGCGGCTCTCGCGGCCGGCGCCCTTCGCGGATCCGATGCCGACCACCGA
>JANMBS010000428.1:0-3091 GCA_031360525.1 Thermomicrobiales bacterium | reverse complement strand
GGCGACTGCGAGGTCATTCAGGGCCTGGGCGTTGGAGGGAGTCGACTCGATGGCTCCCATCGCCCGGTTCGCCAGCGAGCCGAAGGCGGGCGTATCGAACGGATCGACATAGGGCGCGTCGGGATCGAGGTCGGGGTTGGGGACCTCAAACTCGCTACTTTGAAGGGTGAGGGCATCGAGGAAGTCGCGGGTCAGCTTCTGGTCTGCCCGAGCCACGGCGACCTCCTTGTACGCCGTGTCGATGAGAGCGACTGCGCCGGCCTCATCGCCGACGACCACGTCTCCGTACTCGACGACGAACGGCCGGGAGGCCGTTCGCGGATGCTCCGGACCCACGACGGGGAGCCTCTGTATCCACTCAGCCAGGGGCCGGACCGTTGCGGGACGAGCGGGCATCGGGGGGATCGCCGCGGACGGGTCACGCAGGACCGCTGGATCCGGGGGAATGACCGGGCGGACAGCGCTTGCCAGCCCTACCCCGGCAAGCGGCACGAGGACCATGGCCACCACGAGCAACGCGGCGGCGAGGACGGAGCGTGGGACGTGCATGTGCACCAGTGGGCGACCCGGGCCGCATGAAGGTGGCGGCGTGACGGTTTCGGGTGGCCGCAGACTACCGCAGCGGCTTGATCGACGTCCCGGAGGACGGTTGACGAGCGAGTGTCCCGAACCCGAGTCGTATCATGCGGTTCTCTCAACACACTTGGAGGGACCCGTGGCGATCGCGGCGATGCCGACGTTCCGAACTGACGCGTTCATCGATGGCGCATTCCGGCCGGCGCTCAGTGGCAAGCGGTTCGCGACCGAGGACCCCGCCACTGGCCGCGTCCTGACGGAGATCGCCGCCGGCGACACAGCCGACATTGACCTGGCGGTCACAGCCGCCCGCAACGCGTTCGCGGACGGCCGCTGGTCCAGACGCTCCCCCGCGGAGCGCAAGACCGTCGTCCTGCGCCTGGCCGATCTGATCGAGGCGAACGCGGAAGAGCTGGCGATGCTCGACTCGTTCGAGGCGGGCAAGCCGATCACGGACTGTCGCGAAACCGACCTGCCGGAGACGATCAAGGCGTTCCGCTGGTACGCGGAGGCGGCCGACAAGCTGTACGACTCGATCGCGCCGACCGGGCATGACGCGCTGGCGATGATCTTCCGCGAGCCCATCGGGGTCGTTGGAGCGGTCCTGCCGTGGAACTTCCCGATCATGATGGCGGCCTGGAAGGTCGCCCCGGCACTGACCGCCGGCAACAGCATGATCGTGAAGCCGGCCGAACTCACCTCGCTGAGCACCCTCCGCCTCGCGGAGCTGGCCGCGGAGGCCGGCATCCCGGATGGCGTCTTCAACGTCGTCCCGGGCCTGGGCGAGACGGCGGGCCAGGCGCTGGGCCGCCACCCGGACGTCGACATGGTCTCGTTCACCGGCTCGACCGAGGTCGGGCGCATGTTCCTGCGCTACTCGTCGGAGAGCAATCTCAAGGAGATCGTCCTCGAATGCGGCGGCAAGAGCCCGCAGGTCGTGATGGCCGACGCGCGCGATCTCGACCTCGTCGCCGACAACATCGTGCTCGCCGGCTTCGCGAACATGGGCGAGAACTGCACGTGTGGCTCGCGGCTCATCGTCCATCGCAGCGTTCGCGACGAGCTTCTCGAGCGGATCGTCGCCAAGACGGCCGAATGGACGGTCGGCGACCCGCAGGATCCGGAGACCAAGATCGGCCCCATGATCGAGGCGCCGCATCTGGACAAAGTCCTCGGCTACATCGCCAGCGGGCGCGAGGCGGGTGCCCGCGTGGTCGTCGGTGGCGAGCGCGCCATGCTCGACAGCGGCGGCTACTTTGTCGAACCGACGGTCTTCGATGGCGTCGACAACTCGATGAAGATCGCGCGCGAGGAGATCTTCGGGCCGGTCATCTCGACCATCGTGTTCGACTCCGAGGACGAGGGCCTGGCGATCGCCAACGCCACGAACTACGGCCTCCACGCCGCTGTCTACACCAACGACCTCGACACGGCGGTCCGTGCCGCGCGCACGTTGCGTGCCGGGACTGTCTCGGTCAACGCCTACTCGGAGGGCGACATCACGACGCCGTTCGGCGGCTTCAAGGAGTCGGGCTTCGGGGGCCGCGACAAGGGCCTCGAGGCGTTCGACCAGTACACCGAGAAGAAGACGGTCTGGATCTCGGTCAAGCCCTGATGACGACATCGACTCCGACCAAGGCCTCGATGCCGCCCGAGCCCGCGCGGGCTGATCCCTTGGCGAAACGGAATCGCCAGCCGCTGGAGCTGATCCGCCACCTCCCTCTGCCGTCACCCGAGAAGAAACTGCTGGAGTACCGCTGGCTGGAGGAGGTCGACTGGACCGAGCGGGAGGCGACGCGCAGCCTCCGCTTCCATCACCTGCTGCGGGTGATCGCCATCGTCGGAGGCGTCGCGGTGAGCGGCCTCGTTGGTGCGGGCGCCGTCATGCAGCCCTCGACGAACACGCTGTCGCTGGCCGCCTTCGTGCTGAGCCTGGTCGTGACCGGCGCCATCGCGGTCGACGAGTACTTCCGCTTCGGCGAGAAGCACCGCCACCTGCGACTGGTCAACGAGATGCTCCGGAGCGAAGGCGCCCTGTTCTTCGGATTGACCGGGCGCTACAAGTCGATGGCTTACGCAGCGGCCTTCCCGGTCTTCGTGGAGCGGGTCGAGCGGATCGCCCAGAAGGACGTCCAGGAGTGGGTCACGGACGTCATCGGGTCCGGCGCGACGTCATCGACCGACGAAGCGAAGCGTCCGTCCTCCAGCCCGCCGCCTAAGAGGTAGCCTCTCAGGGCGGGCCTAGTGCCACGGTTACTTGAACGTCCCAGTACACGTCCCATCCACGGCGGCCAGAACGTGGGCGAAGATCCCTGCGTCGTTGTCCATCTCGTTGTGCCCGACACCGGAAACCTGGACGTGGCAAGCACCGCCGTCCAACCGCGACGAGGCGTTCGGGACGAACTCGTCGGAGGTGCTGTAGATCGTCGTCCAGAGCCTCTTTCCTGGCGTGTCGTCACGTCGGTTCAGGTCCCGGAGGAAGGTGCTCGTCGGACACATCTGGCCGCCGTACGTC
>JANMBS010000374.1:0-1778 GCA_031360525.1 Thermomicrobiales bacterium | reverse complement strand
GACGCCACCTTGTTATCGACCAGGCCGGCGGCCTTCGCGGCGCCGAGCAGATCGTCGTAGCGCATGGTGGCCGCCTTTCCTTTGCGCGAGACGATCCAGATCGCGCCATTCGGGCGGATCAGGGTGGCGAGCGTCGCGAGGGGCGCGAGTTCGGCCGGCGTCTCGGCGCCGAGGAGCACAACGTCGGTCTCGGGTTCCGGGGTGCCCTCGGTCAGGTCAGTCGTCCGGTCCGCGATGAGCGACCGGATGTCCGGATCGTCGATGTCGATCACGGCGACGCGCATCCCCGGCCGGATCCCGAGCTTGTCGAGCAGGGGCGTGGTGTAGATGCGTTCCATGGCCGGTATCGTGCCATGCGATGTTGCTGGTGTACGGGCCTCGCTCCGCCTCGTACGACTTCGGGCCCGGGCATCCGCTGACGCCGCGGCGGTTCGGTCCCGGGATCGAGTTGTTGCGGGCCGTGGGCGCCGAGCCGGGGCTGGCGCCGGAGCCCGCGCCCGTCGAGGAGCTGTTGTGGTGCCACGAGCGGCGCTACATCGAGGCGGTCCAGCGGTTCTCGGTCAACCCATTCAAGCCGCCGGAGGCGGGCATCGGCGAGGGCGGCGACGACCCGCCGTTCGCGGGGATGCACGAGGCCGGCGCGATGGTCGCGGGCGGCTCTCTCCGGGCGGTCGAGGCGGTGCTGCGTGGCGACGTCCAGCACGCGTTCCACCCGGGCGGCGGGCTCCACCACGCGATGCCCGATCGGGCATCCGGCTTCTGCATCTATGACGACCCGGCGCTGGCGGTGGCCCGGGCGCGGCGGGACGGTGTGCGCGTGCTGTACGTGGACCTCGACGTCCACCACGGCGACGGGGTCCAGGCGATCCACTGGTCCGATTCGGGCGTGTTGACGATGTCCATCCACGAAACTGGGCGGTATCTGTTCCCGGGGACCGGCGGGGTGGGGGAGCTGGGTGAGGGTGCGGCCGCCGGGACGTCGGTGAACGTGCCGCTCGAGCCCGAGACCGGCGAAGGGGCGTGGCTGGGCGCGGTCCAGGTGCTGCTCCCCGAATTGGCCGCCGCGTTCGGGCCCGACCTCATCGTGTCGCAGCACGGCGCCGATTCGCACGCGTGGGATCCGCTCGCGCACCTGCGCGTCACGACGACCGCGATGGGCGAGGCAGCGCGGTTGGTCGATCGGTTGGCCCATCGGCATGCCGGGGGCCGTTGGCTGGCGACCGGTGGCGGCGGGTACGACGCGTACCGGGTCGTGCCACGGACCTGGAGCCTGGTCTGGCTGGCGGGGGCGCATATGGAGGTCCCGCCGGCGACGCCCGTCGCGTGGTGCGACCGCTGGGCGAGCGAGGGTGCCCGCTACGGGCAGGCGCCACTCCCCGCGACGTTCGAGGACGCTCCGAACGCCGGGCTCGAGCTTGACGCATCACAGGCCCTCGCCGAAGTCCGCTCGCTGGAGACCGTGGAGCTGGTGCGGCGGCTGGTCGTGCCGCGGCTGTTGCAGGTCGCGCGCGACCGCGGGTGGTGGGATCCATTGAGGTCGGGTCCTGCCGGCGAGCCAGATACGACCGCACCCACCCCCGGCGATGCGCGGCCGGCGATCATCCACCCGGATGCCTCCACGTGGGAGCGGCTGGCGCTCGCCCCGCGCGTGGTCGCGCCCTTCGATCCGGGTGCCGGCCACAGCCTGATCGCCGCGGCGATCCGTGACGGCGCCAGGGTCGTCGCCGCCGTCGAAGGCGCGCGAGTGGTCGCGCTCGCGATCGCCGGGCCGATGGACG
>JANMBS010000365.1:0-2869 GCA_031360525.1 Thermomicrobiales bacterium | reverse complement strand
GCCATCTGTCAATGACAGCAGCAACTGGGAAGGAACGACGCGCATGAAGAGGCTGACCATCGTCGTGACAGGCGTCCTGGCAGGGCTGCTCGCTGTAGGACCGGTGAGCGCTGCCGGGCCGATCGCTGGCACAACGACCGTGCCGACTCCACAGGCCGCGGGCACGACGATCATGGTCGAAGCGACCGTGACGAGCATCGTTCCTGTCGTGCCGTACGAATATTCGATCCAAAACGAGTGCAGCTTCCCCGGCAGGTCGGGCAGTTCCATGCAGCGTGACGACATCGTGTACTGGACCGACGAGGGAGCCGGGGTTCCGCACACGGTGATGCCGATCTATCTCCAGTCGATCCCCAAGGACTCCAGGTGCAAAGTGTTCCTCATGCGGGGCAACAACCAGGTCAAGGGATCGATCTCGTCGTACGTCGTCGACTGACCCGCAGGTAGGACCCTCGACGCGGGAGCGCGTCCTCTCCTGCGAGAACCACGAACACCTGTTCGGTTTGTCCGCCATCGGGTACACTTGACGCGTGCCCCAGGATCAGCTTGTCGTGCGCGGTGCGCGCGAACACAACCTCAAGAACGTTGACGTGGCCTTCCCACGCGACCGGCTCGTCGTCATCACCGGTCTGTCCGGGAGCGGCAAGTCGAGCCTTGCCTTCGACACGATCTATGCCGAGGGCCAGCGCCGCTACGTCGAGAGCCTGAGCGCGTACGCCCGCCAGTTCCTCGGCCAGATGGAGAAGCCGGACGTCGACCAGATCGACGGGCTGTCGCCGGCCATCTCGATCGACCAGAAGGGCGCGTCGCGCAACCCGCGCTCGACGGTCGGCACGGTCACCGAGATCTACGACCACCTCCGCCTCCTGTTCGCCCGGGTCGGCATCCCGCACTGCCCCAACGGCCATGCCATCGAGCGCCAGAGCGTCCAGCAGATCGTCGACCAGGTGCTGGCTCTCCCCGAGGGGACACGTCTGCTCGTCCTGGGGCCGCTCATCAAGGACCGCAAGACCGAGGGCGACCGGGTCTTCGACGCGGCCCGCCGCCAGGGGTTCGTGCGCGTTCGCGTCGACGGCGAGATGGCCGACATCACCGATGCCCCCAGCCTCGACAAGTACAAGCGCCACTCCATCGAGGTCGTGGTGGACCGCTACATCGTCCGCCACGCCGATGCCCCCGAGGGAGCGGCGCGTGCGGCCGATGGACGACCGATCGACCCCGAGACCAGCGCGGTGATCCCTGACCCCGATGCGAGCCGGCTGGCCGACTCGATCGAGACGGCCCTGCGCATGGGTGAGGGGGTCGTCCTCATCGCGCCCGCGCCGCGCGACGGCGAGCCGCCGCAGTTCGAGGAGCGGCGCTACAGCGAGAAGTACAGCTGCCCGTACGATGGCTACACGGCCGACGAGTTCGAGCCGCGTAGCTTCTCGTTCAACTCGCCACACGGTGCATGCCCGACCTGCACCGGGCTAGGAACGAAGCTCGAGATCGACCCGGGCCGCGTGATCCCGGACCGTTCCAAGAGCCTCGCCAACGGCGCGCTCGTCCCGTGGGCGCGGATGCCGACCGACGCGTCGTGGCGGCTCAAGATCCTCGATGCGATCTGCGCGTCGCATGGCTGGGACTACAACGCGCCGGTCCGCGACCTGCCTCCAGAGGCGATCGACTACTTGCTCCATGCCAGGAAGGACGAGCGGGTCATCGTCCGCTACCGGACCGATCGCGGCGAGAACACGTACAAGGCGACCTTCGAGGGAGTCGTCACCAACCTCGAGCGGCGCTACCGGGAGACCGATTCCGACTACGTCAAGGGCGAGCTCGAGAAGTTCATGGTCACGCGGCCGTGCCCGGTCTGCGGCGGCAAGCGGCTGCGCCCTGAGATCCTCGCGGTCACCATCGGCGACCTCAATGTCTGGGACGTCTCGACGATGTCGATCACGGACGCGCTGACCTGGTCGACCGGGCTGGCGTCGACGCTGACCGAGCGCGAGCGGACGATCGCCCACCAGCTGCTCAAGGAGATCGTCGCCCGGCTCGGGTTCCTGGTCGACGTCGGGCTCGACTACCTGACCCTCGACCGGACGAGCGTGACGCTATCGGGCGGAGAGGCGCAGCGGATCCGCCTCGCCACCCAGATCGGGACCACGCTGATGGGCGTCCTGTATATCCTTGACGAACCGTCGATCGGCCTCCACCAGCGCGACAACGCCAAGCTGATCGCGACGCTGACGCGCCTGCGCGACCTGGGCAACACCGTCCTCGTCGTCGAACACGACGAGGAGACCATCCGGACGGCCGACTGGGTCGTCGATATCGGACCCGGGGCAGGGGAGCACGGCGGCGAGATCATCGCCAACGGCCCGCTCGAGATGGTCCTCGCGGAACCGCGCTCGATCACCGGTGCGTTCCTTCGGGGCGAGCGCGCAGTGCCCATTCCGAAGACGCGCCGGAAGGGCAATGGCAAGGAGTTGCGCGTCCGCGGCGCGCGCGAACACAACCTCCAGGACGTCGACCTGCGGGTCCCGCTCGGGACCTTCGTGGCGGTCACCGGCGTGTCGGGAAGTGGCAAGAGCACGCTCGTCACCGAGGTTCTCTACCGTGCCCTCGCTCGCGAGCTGAACGGCTCCCGCGAGCCTGTCGGGGCGCACGATGCGCTCGAGGGCGCCGAGCACATCGACAAGATCATCGAGATCGACCAGAGCCCGATCGGCCGCACGCCGCGCTCGAACCCGGCCACGTACGTCGGGCTGTTCACGCCGATCCGCGAGCTGTTCGCCGGGGTCCCCGAGGCCCGGCTGCGCGGCTACACGCCGGGCCGCTTCAGCTTCAACGTCAAGGGCGGCCGCTGCGAGAACTGCATGGGCGACGG
>JANMBS010000364.1:0-2300 GCA_031360525.1 Thermomicrobiales bacterium | reverse complement strand
GCGGCCGTGCTGTTCCTGGTGGTCGTCGCCAAGGCGGTCACCAAGTTCGCGATCATCGCGTTGTTCGGCTCCCCGGTCCGGGTGGCCTTGACTGTCGGCGCCGGGCTGGCCCAGATCGGCGAGTTCTCGTTCATCCTTGGCACCCTCGGGCTGTCGCTCGGTCTCCTCCCGCGGGAAGGGTTTCAGCTCATCGTGGCCGGCGCCCTCCTGTCGATCGCGCTCAACCCGCTGCTCTTCCATTTCGTGGACCCGCTCGAGATGCGGCTGCGCAGCAACCGGCTGATGACCCGCCTCATCGAATGGCGGGCCGGCGACCTGGCCCACCTGGAGCCGACCCCCGACGACGCCCCGCTCCGCCTGCACGCCATCCTGTGCGGGTACGGCCAGGTCGGACGGCTGGTCGCCCGGGCGCTCGACCGGCGCGGCTTCACCTACGTCGTGATCACCCAGCAGCGCGCCGAGGTCGAAGCCCTCCGTGCACGTGGCATCGAGGCCCTGTTCGGGGAGGCCTCGAATATCGAGTTGCTCGTGCGTGCGCACGTCGAGCACGCCCGACTGGTGATCGTGGCCAGCAGCGACCCGCACGTGAGCCCGTTGATCGTCGAGCGGGCGAAGGCCCTCAACCCGGCCCTCGACTTCGTGGTCCGGACCCATGGCGACGAGGAGACGGCCCAGCTCCGGGGGATCAGCCCCAAGGTCCAGGCGGTCCATGGGCAGCGCGAACTGGCCGTCCAGATGGCCCGCTACTCGCTCCGTCGGTTCGGGGTGGACTCGGTCGAAGCCGAGGCCATCGCCCAGGGGCTGCGCGGTCGCCCGGTGAGCGCGGTCCTGTCGCCTCGCGCAGCGCCCGGTCGGACGGGCTTCGGTGGGCGCCTCCAGAGCGTCTTGCAGCGGCTGACCGGCCGCGTGGCCGACACCCCGAGCGAGCCCGACTAGGGAGCGACGCGTTTTGACGCGCTGGTCGCAGGCCCGCCGTCGCCGCGGAAGCCGCCGAGCCGCCAGCCGAGGAAGAGCGCCAGAGCGACGATCGCCACGATGATCGTCGAGATGGCGTTGATCTGGGGCGAGACCCCGAACTTGATCGAGCTGTAGATGAAGATCGGGAGCGTCGTGGAACCGACACCCGCGTTGAATGCGGTCACGACCAGGTCGTCGAACGACAGCGCGAACGCCAGCATCGCCCCGGCCCCGACCGCGGGCGCGATGAGCGGCAGGGTCACGTGCCAGAAGGCGCCTATCGGGGACGCCCCGAGATCACGCGCGGCCTCCTCGAGGTGCGGATCCATGTTCCGTGCCCGGGCTCGCACCACGACCGCGACGTATGAGATGCAGAACGTGATATGGGCGATGGCGATCTGACCGAGCGAGCCGTTCTGCCCGAACAGCTGGCCGAAGAAGATCAGCAGGCTGATGCCCATGATGATCTCGGGCGTCACCATCGGCAGCAGGATGAGCACCTCCGACGAGCCCGCCCCGCGGAACCGCCGGCGCGCCAGGGCGAGACCAAGCAGCGAGCCGATGACCGTCGAGACGATGACGGCGATGACGGCCACCTGGATCGTCACCGAGAGCGCGTCGAGCAACGATCGATTCGCGAACAGGCGCGGGTACCAGTCGGTCGTGAAACCCTGCCAGGTGAAGTTCCGGCGCGAGACGTTGAAGCTGAAGATGATCAGGATGACGATCGGAGCGAACAGGAAGACGTATGTCGCGATCGCGAAGCCGGTCAGCCAGCGATTGCGTTTCCTCACCCGAACGTCTCCTGGCGCAACGCGCGGATCGTGAGCAGCGTGCCGGCCAGGGTGATGACCATCAGCATGAACCCGAGGGCCGACCCGTACGGCCAGTCCCGGCCGCTCGTGAACAAGACCTGCACGACCTTTGCGATGGTCGAGGTCTGCGCCCCGCCGAGCAGGTCCGGCGTGACGTAGTCGCCCATCGCGGGGATGAAGGTCAGCACGGCTGCCGCCACGATGCCCGGCATCGTGAGGGGCAGGATCACGTGCACGAACGCCCCGCGAGCACTTGCGTACAGGTCTCGACCGGCCTGCACGAGGTTGTCATCGAGCCTGTCGATCGAAACGAAGAGCGGCAGGATCGCGAACGGCAGGAAGCCGTACGTCATCCCGAGGACGACGGAGAAATCCGTGTTGAGGAACGGGATCGGATCGCTCAGCAGGCCAAGCCCCATGAGGATCGAATTGGCCACCCCGTTGTCGCGCAGGATGATCATCCAGGCGTAGGTCCGGATGAGATAGCTCGTCCAGAACGGCAGCATCACCAGGATGAGCAGCAGGATC
>JANMBS010000112.1:0-3410 GCA_031360525.1 Thermomicrobiales bacterium | reverse complement strand
CAAGGTCTCGGTCACTCTGTCCTCCCCCATCGGCCGGTCACGACTGGCCGGCTGTCAGGTGCTTGGCCCGTGCCACGTCATTGCGCACGTCGTTGTGGACGACCAGGTCGATCAGGAATGGTCGGTCGTCGGCCAGGGCGCGGTCGAGCGCCGGCCCGATCTGGTCGCGGGTCTCGATCCGGGCAGCGTCGACGCCCAGCGCCCTGGCCAGCTCGTGGAACTGGAGGTCTGGGTCGCCCAGCCCGAACGATTCCGGGAAAGGGTTCTCGGGCAAGCCGAGGTCCTTCCAGTACTGCTGGATATTGAGGCGGAGGAGCTGGTAGGCGCCGTTGTTGAGGATCACGAACTTGGCGCCGACGCGGTGATGGGCCGCGGTCCACAGGGCCTGGATCGTGTACATGCTGCCGCCGTCGCCGGTGAAACCGACCACGGTCCGCCCTGGGTGTGCGAGCTTCACCCCGATCGCGCCGGGGATCCCTGTCCCGAGCGAGCCACCACGCGTCTGGAAGAAAGAACCGGGCCGGCGTGGAGGCATGTACTGGGTGATCTCCGGTGAGAAGGTCAGTCCCTCGTCGAAGATGATCGCGTCGTCGGGCAGCCGGGCCGCCAGGGCCTCCATGAATTCCGACGCATGCAGAGGGACCGAGCGGCGCGCATCGAGGTCGGCGTCGCGCATGGCGGCCGCGGTCTGTTCGCGCTCGGCTCGGCGGCCGTCGATGCGGCGGGCGGCGGCGTCGCGGGCCTCCGCGCTCAGTCGCCCCCCGAGCTCGGCTGCGAGGGCGGCCAGGGTCAGCTTGGGATCGCTCACGATGCCGAGGTCGACCGGGAAGTTCTTGGCGATCTCGTACGCATCGAGGTCGATGTGGACGACCCGCGTTCGCGGGCCGAAGACGTTCGTCAGCGTCGGGAAGACCTCGGGGAAGACGTATGTGCCGACGATCAGGACCGCGTCGGCCGGCTCAACCAGCGGCGTGCTGTGGTGCCCGAACATGTGGCCGAGGTTGCCGCGGAAGAGCGGGTGGGTCTCGTCGATGTTGACCTCGGACGAGTTGGCGCCCCACACGTCCGCACCGAGGATCTCGGCGACCTGGGTCAGCTCCGTCTGCGCGCCGGACATCGCCACGCCGTCGCCCATGATGATGATCGGCCGGGCGGCGTCCGCCAGCAGCGACGCGGCCTGGGCGATGAGCGGCGCGTCCGGGACCGTTCGTGTCGCCGGCGTCGATGACGCAACGATGGGCTCCTCGTTGAAAGCGTCCAGGACGTCGGCCGGGAGGGCGACGAATACGGGTCCGGTCGGCGCGGTGCCGGCGATCTTGATGGCCCGACGCAGGACCCGGAGCACCGAGCCCGGATCCACAACGCGCGTCGCCCATTTCGTCACGGGCTTGGCGATCGAGACAAGGTCGGCCGCCATCTGGGCGTCCATGGCGTCGTAGCGTATACCCGACTCGCCCGCGATCACGACCAGCGGCGACCCGCCGCGCTTAGCCTGGTAGAGCATCCCGACGCCGTTGCCGAGACCGACCCCGCTGTGGAGCTGGACGACCGCCGGTCGATGCCGCGCCCGAGCGAAGCCGTCGGCGATCGCGACGGCGATCGTCTCTTGGAGGGTCAGGATGTAGTGGAGGTCCGGGTAGCTCCCGAGGGCGTCGAGGAAGCCCTGCTCGACCGTCCCCGGGTTGCCGAAGATGTAGTGGATGTCATCGGCGAGCAGTTGCTCGAGGATGGCGTACCGACCCGAAGCGGTCGGGGCGGCCGCCCCGTCGTCCAGCACAGGACTGACAGGGCTACCAGCCATACCGCTTCAGACCCTGCTCGAGCACCTCGACCATCTTTTCGCCGGTCAGATACGAGTCCGGGGTGGAGCGACCGGTGATGAACGGGTAGTCGACGATGACCGAGGTCGCGTGGCCGACGTTGCCGATGTATTCGCCTTCGGGAGCCGTTGCGTCGCGCAGGATGTACTCGAGCGGGTACGGCGGCGGACCCATGTTGAACATGACGCCGATGAAGCCGGTCCCGTCCTTGTAGTCGTACTCCTTGCAGTGGCCGGTGACGCGCTTGCCGGAGATGATGCTCTCGCGGTTGTCGAGATCGCGCGCGAAGGCCAGGGCGGCCACGCCGTAGCACTCCGCGCCGATCGCCTTGTCGAGCTTCTGGAAGAGCAGGATCAGCGCGTGGATCCGGTCGTTGTTGGCGATGTCCACGATCGGCCCACTGCCACCGACCAGCAGGATCGCGTCGTACTTGGCCAGCTCCTTCTCGACCTCGTCGAGCCGGGTGTAGTACGCCTCCATGTCGCGCAGCAGCGTCGCCGAGCTCCAGTACGGGCGCTCGGGGATCCAGGCCGAGATGTCGATCGGCTTGTCGTATCGATTGGACGCATCGAGCGCCTTGACCTTGTCGGCGACCTCCTGCGAGGTGACTGACTTGCCCAGCGGGGGATCGATGTACTGGGGGTCCATGCTCGGCGGGAGCGGCGTCGGTCGCTGGCCCTTCGGGGTCGCGAAGTCGACCTGATAGCCCGCCTCGTCGAAGGTTTCCAGGGGGCCGACCAGTTCCTCGCCCCAATAACCGAATTCAGAAAGGACGATGAGGATTCGCTTCGTCAAGGCCAACACTCCAACCGTGTGACGTCCACGCAGGGGACGGATCCATCGAGCGCGTCGGAGGCATCCCGAGGGGGTCGCCGTCGGAGGGGTGGCTTCACGTTTGGTCCCGTCTACCCATCCACCGTGGCCGAAACGCATCGACGCTCCCATCGATGGATCGACCAGGGTGGCTAGGCCCTCATCTACCCGGTGACCGTCCCCTGGTGACTCGCCAGAGCACGATGCTAAGGGGCTGACTGTAGCAGACGGACGTGCACGAATTCCAGCCCGCAGGTGGAGAATTTCACGTCCCCGCGGCGGTCAGCGGGCGGCCGACCGATTCGTCTTCGGCCCCCGTCACGATCAGCCGCCCGGGATGTTGCCGAACTGCTGAAGCAACCCGAATACGTCCGAGTTGAACCAGCGCTCGACGATCTTGCCGTTCTCGATGCGATTCGTTGCGATGGCCGTCCAGGTCATCTTCTTGCCAGAGGGCGGGAAGCCCATGAAGGCACCGGTGTGGGTCCCGGTCCAGCGCAGCCGGACCATCACCTTGTCGCCGGCCGCCACGATGTCCTCGATGTCAACGACGAGGTCCGGAAACGCCTCCTGCGTCATCCGCGCACCCTGCTTGATCGGCTCCAGACCTTTCTGGTACGGGTTCAGCGCGTCGCCGTGCATGACGAAGTCGGGTGACATCAGCTCGTCGACGATGTCGACGTTGTGCTTGTTCTCCTCCTCGTAGAGGCGACGCACGAGGGCCTTGTTGGCTTCGAGATTGGGCGGGGGCGCAAACGATGGGACGACGCCCATCTG
>JANMBS010000301.1:0-3583 GCA_031360525.1 Thermomicrobiales bacterium | reverse complement strand
ATCGGCATCCCATCTGGCCATCGTCCGTCCGCTCCTGGAAGCGTGCGATGACCTCCCAGAGAGGGCGGCCTGCGACAGTGCTGCTTTGGCGGCCGAATGTTGGAATGCTGCTTTGGCGGTCGAATGCTCGGAAACCGAGCTTGCTCCGACATGGAGAGGCCATCTGGTGCGAAAGAGTTGGTCGGGGCGGCCGGATTTGAACCGACGACCACCAGTCCCCCAGACTGGTGCGCTACCAGACTGCGCCACGCCCCGACGAACCCGGAGTCTAGCACCCGGGCGGCGGACGCCCACCTGACCGCTCAGACCTCGCCATCGGCCTCCAGGCGCTCGACCCAGCGGCCGTAATCGGCCAGCTCGTCCTTCGATTCCCGAGCCAGCAGGTCAACCATGCAGCGCTGGACGCTCTTGCCCTCGAACAGCGCACGAGCGACCTCCCGGGCGATCGGCATGTCGACGCCGTGACGCTCGGCCAGCGCGAGCGCGGCCCGGACCGTGAAGGCGCCCTCGGCCGTCCCGGGGAGGGTCGCCTCGATCTCGGCCCACGAACGGCCCTTGGCCAGCTCCTCGCCGAGGCGGTGATTGCGCGACAGGTGCGAGCCGGCGGTCGCGATCAGGTCGCCCATCCCGGCCAGCCCGGCAAACGTGAGAGGGTTGGCGCCGGCCGCGATCCCGAGTCGGGTCATCTCGGCGAGGCCCCGAGTCAGCAGCCCGGCCTTTCCGTTGTCGCCGAAGCCGAGACCGTCGGCGGCGCCGGCCGCGATGGCCACGACGTTCTTGAGTGCCCCGCACAACTCGACGCCCAGGATGTCCTCGTTGACGTAGAGTCGGAACCGCCGCCGGGCGACCCGTGCGGCGACACGCTCGGCGAGCTCGACGTCCGCGGCCGCGACGACCGCGGATGCCGGCAGGTTGCGGGCGACCTCGGCGGCCAGGTTCGGACCGGACAGCGCGGCGACCCGGCCGATCGGCACGTCCGCCGCCTCGGCGATGACCTGACTCATCCGGAGCAAGGTCACGCGCTCGAGGCCTTTGACCACCGACACCAGGTCGGCATCGGGCGCGATGTACGGCTTCACTCCGGCGACCGTCGTCCGCAGGTGCGCCGACGGTGCGGCGAAGATCACCAGGTCGATCGCGTCGCGCAGAGCACCCGGGTCGGCGGTCGCGACGAGCGTCTTCGGAAGGTCGATCCCCGGCAGTCGCGTCTCATTGCGCCCGGTCGCCACGATGCGTGCCGCCGTCTCCGGGGAGTGGGCCAGCAGCGTGACCGGCTCCATCCGGGCCACCACCCGTGCCAGGGTCGTCCCCCAGGCGCCCGCCCCGACGACCGCGACACGCGGACCCGCCATCTGCGTCAGCTCGGTTTGCGTGCCCGTCCGGCGGTCCCGCGACGCGGTCCCTTGCCGGACGCGACCGGGGCGCTCCGGAGCTTCTTGCGGCGTGGCAGCTTGACCGAGGTCCTGTCGCGGAAGACGAGGCGGATCGGCGTCCCATCGAAGCCGAACTGCTCGCGCAGCCGGTTCTCGAGGTAGCGCCGGTAGCTGAAGTGGACCGCGGACGCGTCCGAGGCGAAGAAGATGAAGGTCGGCGGTGCGACCGAGGCCTGGGTGGCATAGAACAGCTTCGGTCGGTGGCCGCGGACCGGCGGCGGCGGCGTTCGATCCGTGGCGGCCATCAGGACCCGGTTGAGTTCCCCGGTCGAGATCCGCTTGCGGCGCTCGCCCCAGATGTCGATGGCGGCTTCGAGCACGCGCCCGACGCGCTGGCCGGTCTTGGCGCTGATCGAGACGATCGGGGCGAAGTCGAGGAACGGGACGTCGTTCCGGATCCACTCGACGTACTGGTCGAACGTCTTGTCCGTCTTTTCCTCGACGAGGTCCCACTTGTTGACGGCGATGACCAGGCCCTTGCCCTCTTCGATGATGTAGCCCGCGACGTGGGC
This sequence comes from Thermomicrobiales bacterium, assembly GCA_031360525.1. Classification (GTDB taxonomy): domain Bacteria; phylum Chloroflexota; class Limnocylindria; order Limnocylindrales; family CSP1-4; genus SPCO01. The sequence goes on along the minus strand of JANMBS010000301.1, from coordinate 1,638 downwards.
GTCCTGCGAGGTCAGGCCCTCGACGGCATCGACGACGAGGACCGCGATGTCGGCACGCGACAGGGCGTGGAGCGCGCGCAGCGTCGAGTACTTCTCGGCCGCCGGTCCTGCGGCGACCTTGCCACGTCGCCGGATCCCGGCCGTGTCGATCAGCACGACCTCGCTGCGGCCCCAGGCCAGACGCGTGTCGATGGCGTCGCGGGTCGTGCCCGGGATCTCCGAGACGATCGCCCGGTCCTCGCCAAGGAGCGCGTTGAGCAGGCTCGACTTGCCGACGTTCGGGCGTCCGACGAACGCGATCGCGGCCGGCTCGTCGGCGTCGGCGGCCATCGCGGCATCCCACTTCGCCGCTTCGGCATCGACGCCGTCGAGATCGGGCGCCTCGGCGCCATCGGTGTCGTCGGCATCGCCGGCCTCCGGGTCGCCGACGACGAAGGGGTCCAGATGGCCGGCCGCGACCTCCTCGGCCCAGGTCTCCGCTTCCTCTTCGCGCTTCTTGCGCGCCAGCTCGATCTCGCTTTCCGGTGGGAGGGCCCAGACGATCGCGTCGAGCAGGTCGCCCGTGCCACGGCCGTGGGTGGCGGAGATCGCGTAGGTCTCTTCCCAGCCGAGCTGGTGGAACTCGGCACCTTCGAGCTCGCGCTTCTCGTTGTCGGCCTTGTTGACCACGACGATCACCGGCGCCGTTGCGCGGCGGAGGATGCGCGCTGCCTCGAGGTCGGCCGGGGTGAGCCCGGTCATCGCATCGACCATGAACAGGATGGCGTCCGCCTCGCCGATCGCCAGGCGGGCCTGCTCCTGGACGCGCGCCTCGATCGGATCGTCGGGATCGAGCTCGAGACCGCCGGTATCGACCACGACGAAGCGCCGGCCGTTCCACTCCGTGTCGCCGTAGAGGCGGTCGCGCGTCGTCCGTGCCCGGTCCTCGACGATGGCCGTGCGCTGGCCGAGGATCCGGTTGAAGAGCGTGCTCTTGCCGACGTTCGGGCGACCGACGATGGCGACGATGGGCAGCCCACCCCTGGCGCTGGCCACGGGTCAGGCAGCGCCCGAGGCTGCGACCTGGTCGGCGACCCTGGGCGGCGTGGGCAGCGAGGTGGTTCGGCCGGCCGGGGTGGCGGCTCGGTCGAGAGCGGCATGGGCGAGTTCGGTGGCCCTGGCGGCGGTGTCTGGCGTGCCGGCCATCTGGTAGATCCGCTCGGTGACGTCGCGCAGGTCCTCGATCGGCGTCGAGGTCCCGCCCGTGACGCCGACGATCTTCGCGTTCGCGAACGGCGCCGGGTCGGTCAGGTCGCCGACGTTCTCGATCTGGATGGCAGCCGTTCCGGCGATCTCGCACAACCGGGTCAGTTCCTTGGTGTTCGCGCTCGAGCGCCCACCCACGACGACCATGAGGTCGACCTCACCGGCAGCCTCGAGCGTGTCCTGCTGGCGCCGGATGGTGACCGGACAGACCGTATTGACGATCTTGAGCTCGTGGGCGCGCGAGACCATGAACGCGGCGAGCCGCTCGAACTTCCACGGGGGCTGGGTCGACTGGCTGATCAGCGCCATGCGCTTGCGTCGCGGGATGGCCGCCTCCCACTCATCTTCCTCGTCGACGACGATGGCGTCCGGCGCGAAGCCGAGCAGGCCGAC
>JANMBS010000213.1:0-9813 GCA_031360525.1 Thermomicrobiales bacterium | reverse complement strand
CACGTCCGCAACGACCGCGAGAAGCGTCGGGTAGACCATGGCGGTCCCGAGGCCGAGTCCGATCGCGGCGATGAGCCACGGCACGAACCCGGTCGACGCCGCGATGGCGGCGATGGCCAGCGCCTGGGCGAGCATCCCGGCCACGATCAGGCGCTTCCGTCCGATCCGGTCCGAGAGAGCGCCGGTCGCGATCTGGGCGATGCCCCACGTCGCGGGATAGGCGCCGGCGAGCAGGCCGATCTGCGAGATCGGGAGGCCGGCGGCGGCCTGGACGATCGGAAGGAGCCCCCACGCCATCGCGTCGTTGAGGTTGTTGAGGAAGCCGGCCTGGCATGCCGCGGAGATCGAGCGGTCCGTGACGGTGCTGTCCCAAGCGACACGGAGCCAGCGAGGGTCGGCGGTCCGTGCCGTGGCGCCCGACTCCAGCACGGCGTGGCCCCGCGTCTCGCGGACGAACAGGACCGACGTCCCGAGCCCGAGACCGACGATCGCGATCCCGAGGAAGAACGGTGCCGGGCGAAGGCCGGCCGACTCGGCGATCAACCCGGTCAGGAACGCCGTCAGTGCGACCGCGAGGTATCCCGACGCCTCGTTCAGGCCGAGGGCGAGGCCCCGGTTCCGCGGGCCGACGAGATCGATCTTCATCAGCACCGTCGTGGACCAGGTCAGACCCTGGTTGATCCCGAGCAGGACGTTGGCCGCGACGACCCATCCCCAATCGGGCGCCAGGATCAGCATGAACGGAACGGGCAGACCCACCAGCCAACCGGCCACGAGGACCGGCTTCCGCCCAACGCGATCCGCCATCGCCCCGGCGACGAGATTCGTGACCGCCTTGGTCAGCCCGAACGCGGCCAGGAAGGAGAGGGCGGCGGTCGCCGTCGACAAGCCGAAGGACTGGACCCCGAGCAGCGGGACGATCGTCCGCTCCTGCCCGACCATCCCGCCGACGAGCGCGCTGACCCCGACGAGCAGCGCAAATCGACCGGCGTTCACACGCAGGCCGAGCCTGATCTCCGATCCCGAGCGCGCCGCCACCCGGCGAGGCTACCACCCGGCTCCCGGCTTCTGATGAGCCGCGACGTATAGCGCGGTATGATGCGCCTTCTGCGGCACTATCCACTGGTATATAGCCTCTGAGGTACAGAGATGGGAGCCACATCGCCCCAGTCGGGCAATGGTCGCATCCGCGTCGGTCAGGCCGCCGAGATGCTGGGTGTCACGGTCGAGACCATGCGCCGCTGGGAGACCGAGGGTCGACTCCAGATGGAGCGCTCGAGCGGCGGCCAGCGCCTGGTCGCGCTGGCCGACATCACCCGACTCCTGGCCGAACGCCGCAAGACGGGAGCCGAGCGCGCGATCGTCGGCGGGTCGGCGCGCAACCGGTTTCCCGGGATCGTCACCCGGATCGAGAAGGACAAGGTGGCCGCCGTCGTCGAGATCCTCGCCGGGCCGCACCGGATCGTCAGCCTGATGACCGCCGAGGCGGTCGACGAGATGGGCCTCAGGGTCGGTGACGAGGCGGTCGGCGTGGTCAAGGCGACCACGGTCATCGTCGAGATCCCGTCCGCGAAGGAGTCGAAGGCATGAACGGACCTCGACTGGGTGCCCTGCTGGTCCTCGTCGCGTTCGTCACCGCATGCTCGGGCCCTGGTGCGACGGGTTCGGTGGGCGCGGCCAGCGCAGACGCTCCATCCATGGCGCCGACATCGGGCGCGTCGGTCGAAGCCGTCGAGTTGACCGTCTATGGCGCGGCCTCGCTCAAAGGCGCCCTGGACGCTGTCAAGGCGGCATACCGGATGGCCGCCCCCGGCGTGACTTTGACCATCGCGACCGACGCCTCGTCGACGCTGCGGACCCAGATCGAGCAAGGCGCCCCCGCCGATGTCTTCCTATCGGCGGACCAGAAGAACCCGGAGACGCTCGTCGAGAAGGGGCTAGCCGATGGCGCGGCCGTGGACTTTGCCGGGAACACCCTGACCGTCATCGTCCCGCCGGCGAACCCGGCCGGGATCGGGAGGCCGGCTGATCTGGCAAAGCCCGGGGTCAAGGTGATCGCTGCCGGCGCGGATGTGCCGATCACCAAGTACACCACACAGGTCGTCGCCAATCTCGCGGGCCTGTCGGGCTATCCGGCTGGCTTCGCCGCCTCCTATCAAGCCAACGTCGTCTCGAAGGAGGACAACGTCAAGGCGATCGTGGCCAAGATCGAACTTGGCGAAGGTGACGCGGCCATCGTCTACGCCACCGACGCGATGGCATCGACCAAGGTCGCGACGGTCCCGATCCCCCCGGGGGCCGATGTTCCGGCGACATACTCCGGCGTCGTCGTGAAAGCGTCGGCCAGCACCACGTCCGCGCACGCGTTCCTGACCTGGCTCGCCGGTCCGGACGGGCAGACCGTGCTCGGCACTTTCGGGTTCCTGCCGCCGACGTGACATGAGCGCCGCCCCACGTCATAGCCGAGGGCTGGTCGCCCTCACCCTGCCGCTCGTCCTGTTCCTCGCGGTCCCGGTCATCGGGCTCGTCGCGCGGGCGCTGTTCGGCGGCGGGCTCCTGGCCGCCCTGGCCAGTCCGGTCGTCCTCGACGCGCTGCGCCTGAGCCTGGTCACGACCGCGATCAGCCTCGCGCTCACGCTCGCGTCCGGGACGCCACTCGCCTACATCCTCGCGAGACGGACGTTCCCCGGCTCGTCGCTGGTCGAGACTGCCGTCGACCTTCCGATCGTCCTGCCGCCTTCGGTCGCGGGGCTGGCACTGCTGTTCGTGTTCGGACGGCAGGGTTATCTCGGGGGGGCACTGGAGGTGGCCGGGATCTCCATCCCGTTCACGACCCTCGCGGTCATCCTTGCGCAGCTGTTCGTCGCGGCTCCCTTCTACATCCGATCGGCGCGGGCCGGAATCGCGAGTGTCGACCGCGACATCGAGGACGCGGCGCGCGTCGATGGCGCATCAGAGCGGCAGGTCTTCCGCTGGGTCACCGCGTCACTCGCAGGGCCGGCGCTCGCCGCCGGCGCGGTCATGAGCTGGTCGCGGGCGCTCGGCGAGTTCGGCGCCACGATCATGTTCGCAGGCAACATCGAGGGCCGGACCCAGACCCTGCCGCTCGTGGTCTACTCGGAGTTCGGCGGCGGCGACCTGGATGCGTCGGTCGCCGCGGCCGCGATCCTGGTCATTGCCGCGTTCGGGGTCCTGGTGTCTGTCAGGTTCCTGCGCTGGGGCCGAGCGCTCGACACGCGGGGCGGTTGACCCGGAGGTGGGCCGCCCTCATGTGGGTCCGCGGGTCACTGGATCGTGAGCGCCCCGATCATGCCTAGCTCGAAGTCGGCGGGTCGCTGACCCTGCCCGCCGATACAGCCGTGTTGCAACGCCACGCCTCTCGAGGGTGGATCGGTTTAGAAGACCTTGCCGCCGTCGGTGACGAAGACTTTGCCCCCATCCGTGTCGCTGAAGACCTTACCGCCTTCTTGCACGCCCCTGGTACCCCCGTTCGCGACAAATCTGTCCTGGGCATCCTTGATGCACCGCTTGTCCCTGTTGCAGGCATCGATCTCTTGCTTGAGTTGATCGACGGTTGCCATCGACGACTCCTCCTACCTGAGCTTCACGGCGGTAGGACTACACCGTCGATGTCACGGCAGCATCTCGGCTCCGTGGCGGTAGAACGGCGTGTGCTCGGCCGGCAGCGGCGTATTGCCCAAGATCAGGTCGGCGGCCTTCTCGGCCAGCATCATGACCGGCGCGTAGATGTTGCCGTTGGTGACGTACGGCATCGCCGAGGCATCCACGACCCGCAACCCGTCCAGGCCGTGGACGCGCATGGTCAGCGGATCCAGCACCGAATCCTGGTCGATGCCCATCCGCGCGGTGCACGACGGATGCAGCGCGGTCTCGGCGTCGCGCGCGACCCAGTCGCGGATCTCGTCATTGGTGGTGACGACCGGGCCGGGTGACGTCTCCCCGCCGTTGAACGGCTCCATGGCTGGCTGGTTGAGGATGTGCCGGGCGACGCGCACGGCCTCGACCCATTCGCGCCGGTCCTGGGGGGTCGAGAGGTAGTTGAAGCGGAGCGCCGGATGGTCGTGCGGGTCCGCGGTCTTGAGGGAGACGGATCCGCGGGCGTCGGAGTACATCGGGCCGACATGGACCTGGTAGCCGTGCCCGGCGGCCCCGGCGCTGCCGTCATAGCGGATCGCCAGCGGCAGGAAGTGGAACATCAGGGTCGGGTAGGCGACGTCCTCGTTCGAACGGGCAAACCCGCCGCCCTCGAAATGGTTTGTCGCTCCGGGGCCGTTTCGCAGGAACAGCCACCGCGCACCGATGAACGGCCGGCGCCAGAGCTGCGTGGCGGACGGCTGCATCGAGACCGGCTGGAGTGACGCGTACTGGATATAGACCTCGAGGTGGTCCTGGAGGTGCGCACCGACCCCCGGCACATCTGCCACGACCGGGATTCCGAGGGCGCCGATGTCGGCGGCACGGCCCACGCCTGAGAGCTGGAGCAGCTGCGGCGTGTTGATCGCCCCGCCGGCGAGGACGATCTCGCCACCTTCGATGCGCTCGGTCCCCCCACCCTGCCGTTCGATGTCGACGGCGACGGCGCGCCGGCCTTCGAACACGACCCCGGTCACGAACGTCCGTGTCCTGACAGTTAGGTTCTTTCTGCCCCGGACCGGCTTCAGATACGCCTGCGAGGCCGACAGACGCCGGCCGTTGTGGATGTTCCGATCGAACGGGGCGAAGCCTTCCTGGCGGTAGCCGTTGACGTCCCCGGTCAGGTGGTAGCCCGCCTCCTGGCACGCCGCGAAGAAGGCCCGGAAGAGCGGGTTCGTCGCAGGACCGCGTTCGAGGACCAGCGGACCGTCATGGCCGCGCCACGGATCGTCGGCTGCGGCCGCCAGGCAGTTCTCCATCCTCTTGAAGTACGGCAGGCAATGGGCGTGATCCCATGTTTTCATGCCGGGATCCGCCGCCCAACGCTCGTAGTCGAGCGGGTTGCCGCGCTGGAAGATCTGGCCGTTGATGCTCGACGAGCCGCCGAGGACCTTGCCCCGCGCATGGTAGATGCGCCGGCCGTTCATGAACGGCTCAGGCTCCGACTCGTACATCCAGTCGTAGTACCGGCTGCCGATCGGGAAGGTCAGCGCGGCCGGCATGTGGATGAAGACGTCGAATCGATAGTCCGGCCGGCCGGCTTCGAGGACGAGGACGCACGTCCCGGGATCGGCCGACAACCGGTTGGCGAGCGCGCTCCCGGCCGAGCCAGCGCCGACGATGATGAAGTCGTACCTGGGAGGCGCCATGGCACGCGATGCTAGCAGCGTCCCACTGCACTCCACACGCCATACCCATTCTCGGGCATCATCGCGTCCACAGGGAGGACCGACCGACGGTGACCGATCTCGACTACGGACGCTTCGAGGCACTGACCTTCGACTGCTACGGCACGCTCATCGATTGGGAGGCCGGCATCCTCGCCGGCCTGCGTCCGGTCCTGGATGCCCGCGGGGTCAAGCCGCCCGACGACGAGGTCCTTGAGGCGTTCGCCGGGGCCGAGGCCGCCCTCGAGGCCGGGCCGTACCTGCGCTACCGCGAGATCCTCGGGCGCTGCCTGCGCGAGGTCGCCGCCGACTACGCGGTCGCGCCGGACCTCGCCGATGTGGCGTCCTTTGCAGGTTCGGTCGGCGACTGGCCGGCCTTCCCGGATTCGGTCGAGGCGCTCCGACGGCTCCACGAGCGCTTCCGGCTCGGTGTGATCACCAACTGCGACGACGACCTGTTCGCCCGCTCGGCGACGCGCCTCCAGACGGACTTCGATTGGGTGGTGACCGCCCAGCAGGCACGCGGCTACAAGCCAGACCCGCGTAACTTCGAGGTCGCCTTCGAGCGGATCGGGCTGCCCCGGGAGCAGATCCTGCACGTGGCGCAGAGCCTCTTCCACGACCACGTGCCGGCGAAGGAGCTCGGGCTCACGACCGTCTGGATCGACCGGCGCGCCGGCCGAGCCGGCTCCGGCGCGACACCGCCGGCCGATGCCAAGCCGGACGCGACGTTCACGGACATGGCGTCGTTCGCCGAGGCCGCTACAGCGCCTGACGTCGCCTAGGCCGGCGGCGTCGTCGCCGGCCGGCGTCCGCCCGTGCCGCCGCCACGAAATGCGGGAGGAGCGTCGCCCAGCCGCCGTTGTTGCGGTCGCGCCACGACTCGCCCTCGGCGCCGAGCACTTCCCAGCCGCGATGTTCGATCTCCACGAGGGTGGTGGCGTCGCCTCGTTCGATGAAGCGGATCTCGACCTCGGTCGCGTCGGCGCGATCGCGGCGGAGGTGCCACAGGTAGACGAACCGGCCCGGTGGCTCCCAGGTGACGATCTCACCCCATTCATGCTCGACGCCGGACACGGTCCGCTCGAAGATCCGGCCGCCGGGCCGCGGCTCGAGGACGACCGCCGCGTCCGCTTCGCCCGACACGGTGTGATCGGCCGGCCACCAGGCCGAGATCCGACCCGTCCACACGTCGAACGCGTGGTCCGCCGGACAATCGACCTCGAAGGCGAGGCGGATCGGCTCGATCACCGTTCGGGGGTCGTGTTCTCGACGACCACCCGGAAGCGCCCAGCCGCGTCCCCCCAGACGCGCTCGAGGTAGCCGCGCACGGCCGCGACTCCCTCGTCGTGGAGGCGGTAGATGCGACGCGTCCCGCGTGGTTCCTCCACGACGAGCCCGGCTTCCTTGAGCAGGCGGAGGTGGCGTGAGACGGCCGGGCGGCTGATCGGCAGTGCGTCGGCGAGTTGCTGGACCGACCGGTCACCGCCAGCCAGCAACTCCACGATCGCTCGTCGGTTCGGGTCGCCCAACGCGTCGAACGGATCGCGAGCTGGCGCCGGTCCGGCCATCGGGATCGTCAGAGCGCTCGCATCCTGTTGTTCTTGGCGTCGTGGGTGACCTCGGCCAGCCCGAGCGCCTCCATCAGGGGCGGCATGTAGACGCCGAACCGGCCGCGCAGGCCTTTCTTCAGGCCGTACCAACCACCGACCGGGTTGTCCTCGGAGCGGCCCCATGCTTCGACCGAACCGTCGGGAGCAGGCTTCTGCTCGTCGGCACCACCGAGCGGCATCCAGTCCCCGTGGGCCTTGAGCATCGCGTGCAGGTCGTCGATGGCGCGCTTGTCGTACTTGAGCTGCGTCCCGCCGACCTGGCAGACGATCACCGGCGGATCGACGGCGTCATCGAGGTACATCTGGTATTCGGACGTGCCGGGGGGTGTCGTGAGCACCCACGGGTCGCCCTTGATGCCGGTTCCAGTGTGGTTCGCCATGGTGGTGGCCTCCTCCCCGTCCCATCCGGTCCTGTTCGTAACCTGGACGTTACGGTAGCAGTGGGCCAGTTGGCGTGCAACCTCGGTCACGGTCGCGGTGATGCTTCCTCGCTCGGCACGAACGTCACCGGCGCGGATCCGATCGCACCCGTCGGGGACGGCCCGGTGCTCGGGCCAGGCGTCGCTGTGGACCCGCTCCACGTGAGGACTGCCCAGGCCGCGAGGACGACGAGTGCAGCGGCAACGATGATCTGACGGTTGCGCATCGTCATGGAGACTCCCTTCCAGCGAGGTCGATCGCAACGCACAAGGCCTGCCGCGCCCAGCGGCTGAGTGGCCGGCCCTCCCGCCAGCCCTGGTACTTGATCGCCATCAGGCGCCGTGCGTCGGCCTCCTCGGCCGAACCCTGTTCCGGACGTCGGGCGCGACCCTCGTACGTCCGTTGGCCGAGACGGAGTCGGACTCTAGGTTCGATGTCCGCGTTGCGCACCCACTGGGCAGTCTCGCCGCCGCCGGCCAGGACATGGACGGTGCGGGCATCAAGGACGAACCACAGTTCGACCGTTCGTGGCTCGCCGCTTTGGCGCCCGATCGTCGTCAACCAGGCGTAGGGCTGATCGCCGGCGTCGGGGTCGATCGCATCGAGGCTCATGTGGCCAGCGTACCCGTTGGATCGACCCGACCCCAGGTGACCCCAGGCGGTCCACAAACGGTCGGCGACGACGATGCCTTCGGCGGCTCGGAGCAAATCCGCTAAGGTGCGTCCACGCTGCGCGAGGAGGCAACACGACATGCGTATGGCGGATCTCAAGCCCGGCTGGGCGGTCGTTGGGAATGATGGAAAGCGGGTCGGTGGCGTGAAGAACGTGGGCCGGAACTACGTGCTCACGTCGATCGACGGGCTGGCGGGCGATATCTACATTCCCGCCTCCGCGATCGCCAACGTCGAGCATGACGTCATCCATCTCTCGGTGCCGCAACGCGACGTCGCACAGATGGGATGGGAGCAGCCGCCACGGGACGACGACGTCCCAGCCACCTCGGCCGGGACCGACCTTCACCGACACGTCTGACGGCCCGCTACTGATCGAAGCACGCTCGAGGTGATGGCGGTGGCATTGCCTCGCGGGGGTCGACCGCTGTGACCGATTCGAAGTCCGCGACGACCTGGAGCTTTGGGATCGTGCCCTTGGGTCCCTCACTCGTCTGCAGGACAAGGCGTCGATCCGTTTCAGGGACATTGGTTGCAGAGGAACGGTCCGTCGCGTGGCGCAGAACCTTCGCGATCCGATAGGTGTAGCGACGGGCACCGTCCGAGTAGAGGTCGACCTGAAGGCCGACGAGCTTCGCGCCATCTTTCACCATAGACACGTCGAGGAGTGGCAGGAGCATCCCCGGCCGCGCATGTCCGTAGATCCAGGTCGTCGTTCCGGGCCTGCCAGGGAAGCGGTAGGTCGTCAGGTACTGAGCGACATCGCACAACGGGTAATCGGGCGGGTTGGCTGGGACGACGAGGTCGCCGGAAACGATCGGAAGGTCGATATGGAGCGCCTTGATCACGAGACGCGTCGGGAGTTCATCCACGGCCGGATCCGCCGATGGCTCGATCGGTCGCGGGGTCGCCTGCGGAGCCATCTCCTCAGGGCTTGCTGTCGCCTCCGTCGAGGAACTACCGGTCGACGCCCCTTTGGCGGTAGGCGCGGGACTCACGCTCGGCCCTGCAAACGCGGTCACGAAGGAGACGATGGCGACGACGCGGATGATCGCGGCGATCGGATAACGGATCACGTGTCGGCTCCGGGCTACAAAGAAGGCCGACGATCCCCGAAGGGATCGCCGGCCAAGTGGAGTGGGGAGGGGTTAGGCGGCCCGTCGGCGAAGGGCGTATGCCCCGCCGAGCAGGGTCACGAGGAGCCCGGCAGCGAGCGGCACGATGGGAGCCGTCGAGCCGTCGGCTGCGGCCGGCAAGGTGTCTGTCGCGGGGGACTTTTCGAAGTTGTACACATGGACCATGGCGATGTTGTCCGGGTCGCCGGCAAGGTCAAGGGTCACGGTGTTCGCCGCTGAGCCGAACTTTGCGCCGGTCAGGGAGTCGTCGCTTCCACTCGTCTGGAGGACCTTCGGGGTGAGAAGGAACGTGCCGAACTTCCAACCGTTCGGAGGCGTGGTCTCCTTGATGGTGACGTCGCCCACGGCGAGATTCGTGAAGATGTAGTGGGAGATGTCCAGGCAGACATCAGCGGTCTTCTGGCCGTCGCCGTTGGCGTCGCGATCGATGTCCGTCTCGCACAGCTTGGCGGGCATGAACTCGGCGTCGGCAAGTGTCTGCGTTTCGCCATTCTTGTCCGTGACAGAGAAGTCGAAGTCGACCGGGGCATTCTTGACACCGTCGGTCTGGGCGGCGCCGTCGTCCGTGAGAACGATCGTCGGGCAGGCCAGAACAGTGAGGGCGAGGGCAGTCACTTGGTCGCCCTTGGCCGACGCCACGATGGCATCGAA
>JANMBS010000204.1:0-1893 GCA_031360525.1 Thermomicrobiales bacterium | reverse complement strand
CTTCGGCTGTGCCAGAGACGTGTCGTAGACCTCGCGGGAGATGACCTTGACCTTGGTCGGGCCATCGCCGCGGACGATCTCGACGATGCCGTCGATATGGCTGATCTCGGCCTTGCCCTTGGGGATGCGGGCCTCGAACAGCTCCTCGACGCGCGGCAGACCGGCGGTGATGTCCACGCCCGCGGCGACGCCGCCGGTGTGGAACGTCCGCATCGTCAGCTGCGTGCCCGGTTCGCCGATCGACTGGGCGGCGATGATGCCGACCGCCTCACCCGAACCGACCATCTCGCCGGAGGCGAGGTTGCGGCCGTAGCACGCCCGGCAGACGCCGTGGCGAGCCTCGCACGTGAGTGGCGAGCGGACGAGCACTTCGTCGACGCCGGCCGCATCGATGCGCACCGCCGCCTCTTCCATGATCAGCTCGTTGCGATCGACCAGGAGCGTCGGCACCTAGCCCTTCTTGGTTTCGACCCGCGGGTCGGGCAGCGGGGCCGCGGCGAGCCGGCCGACGAGACGCTTCTGGAAGGCGCCCTTCTCGTCGCTCGACTCACTCCGGATGATCCAGCTCCCCTCCTCGGTGCCACAGTCCTCCTCGCGGGTGATGACGTCCTGGGCGACATCGACCAGGCGCCGGGTGAGGTACCCGGAGTCGGCCGTGCGCAGGGCGGTATCGGCGAGGCCCTTGCGGGCGCCGTGGGTCGAGATGAAGTACTCGAGGACGGTCATGCCCTCGCGGAAGTTGCTACGGACCGGGACGTCGATGATCCGGCCGGACGGGTCGGCCATGAGGCCGCGCATGGCGCCCAGCTGACCGATGTTGCCCTTGTTCCCTCGGGCTCCCGACGCGGTCATCATCGTGACCGGGCCGTTCTCGTCGAGCGAACGCATCATCTCGTCGGACATCGCCGAGCTCGTCTCCTGCCACACGCCGACGACCTGCTCGTAGCGCTCGTCCTCGGTGATGAGGCCGCGCTGGAACTGGCGATCGATGGCGTTCACGGAGTCGTCCGCAGCCTTGAGGCGTTCGGGCTTGTCCTTCGGGATCTCGATGTCGAACAGGCCGATGGTCATGCCGCCGCGGGTCGCGAATTCGAAGCCGACGCTTTTGATCCCATCGACGAGATGGGCCGTCTCCTCGGGACCGAGCTGGCGGTAGCAGATATCGACGAGCTCCTTGAGGTCCGCCCGGTGCATGACGGTGTCATGGAAGCGGAGCGGATCGGGCAGGACCTGGTTGAAGATGACGCGCCCGATGGTGGTCCGGCGCCGCTCCAGCTGGAGTGATTCGATCTCGGGGTTCCAGACGTTGACTTCGACGTCGATCAGCTCGTGGAGCGTCGCGCCGGTCTTCTCGCGCAGCCGGTAGCCGAGGATCGCCTCGTCCTCCGATGCGAAGACACGGACACGCTGGCCCTTGATCGGGTCGGCGTCCATGGTCAGGTAGTAGCAGCCGAGGACCATATCCTGGGTCGGTGCCACGACCGGCGAGCCGTCGGCGGGCGACAGCAGGTTGGCCGTCGACAGCATCATCGTCCGCGCCTCTTCCTGGGCGGCCGTCGAAAGCGGCACGTGGACCGCCATCTGGTCGCCGTCGAAGTCCGCGTTGAACGCGGTGCAGACGAGCGGGTGGATCTGGATGGCCGAGCCCTCGACCAGGACCGGCATGAACGCCTGGATCCCCAGGCGGTGGAGCGTCGGGGCGCGGTTCAGCAGGACCGGATGGTCCTTGATGACCTCTTCGAGAACGTCCCAGACCTCTGGCCGGACGCGCTCCACGATGCGCTTGGCGCTCTTGATGTTGTGGGCGAAGCCCTTCTCGACGAGCTGGCGCATGACGAACGGCTTGAACAGCTCGAGCGCCATCTTCTTCGGCAGGCCGCACTGGTGGAGCTT
>JANMBS010000096.1:0-1501 GCA_031360525.1 Thermomicrobiales bacterium | reverse complement strand
GCCTCGCAGGTCCTGCATGACGCTCTGGCCGATCACGTTGTTGAGGTAGCTCTGCCCGACGCCGATCAGGCCCGTGATGATGGGCAGCACGATCATCAGGCCGACGTAGAGGTTCAGCTTGTCGTACTGATGGCCGATGATCACCTGGTCGAGCAGGAGGCCGAGAAGGATCGGGTTGACCAGCCCGATCAGGCTCGACGCCAGGATCGCCACGAGGACGACCACGACCGGGAGCTTGTACGGCGTGAAAAAGGCCGCGATCCGACGGAGCGTACGAGCACGGCGCTCCTTTGGGATCGGCTCGTAGTCTTCTCTCGGGCCTCCACCGCCGAACATCGCGCCTCCTCGCCCTCCGCCGCCTCCGCGGCCGCCGCCCGCGGCCCCGCCGGTCGCGGTCCTCGTCTGCCCGCGCGGGAATCCCATCAGGCGTTCACCTGGCTCGCCTGCGTCATCAGTTCGACGCTACCACGGAAGGCGGTATTCGGCCGTGCCCGCGCCCGGAACTTGATGCTTGATTCGAGCCCTCCAGGGCGGGACCCACTTTGTTGATGCCCATGGACGGCATATATCGCCGCCCGGGTGGTCGGCGGTATATCGCCGGATATCCAGCAGATAAGGCGTGGTCGATAGCCTCGCTTCGTGACTTGGTTCGATCGGCCACGCGACCCGCAAGAGCAACATGGTTTCGACCTGATCGGAGCCGAGATCAGGCGTCGTCGTCTGACGCTCGGGTGGAGCCAGCGGGTCCTTGAGGCGCAGTCTGGCATCGACCAGACGGTCATCTCGAGGATCGAGAACGGCAAGCAGTACGGAATTCGCTGGTCGCGGTTCGCTCGGCTCGTCGAGGCGCTTGGCGGGATCGGCCCATTGCCTGCCCGTCCGGCTTGGCCAGGCCCGAAAAGGGACGACGCTATCTGAGGCCAGGGAGCTCGACTCGCCCAGCTGACCGAGCCCCGACGAAATATGCCGTCCATGGGCATCAAGTGGAAGACCGCCGGCCGGATGGCCGAAATCAAGCATCAAAGTCGGGGATGCTTCAAGCGTCGGCGGCATAGGGCGTCGGGGGCGGCCCGCCAAGGGATTCCCTACCAGGCTGTAGCTGACGCGGCCTCGGTGATGCCTTCGGACTCGAGCCAGCGCTCGGCGTCGATGGCGGCCTTGCAGCCGTCGGCGGCCGCCGTGACCGCCTGGCGATAGCGATGGTCGTGGACGTCGCCCGCGATAAAGACGCCGGCGATCTTGGAGCCGGTCTCGTCGTGGACCACGAGATACCCCTTCTCGTCGACGTCGAGCCAGTCGCGGAACGCCTCTGTATTCGGCCGGTAGCCGATGGCGATGAAGAGGCCCTCGACTGCCAGCCGGCGCTCTTCGCCGGTTTGCGTGTCCGTCAGTCGCAGCCCATCGACCTTGGAATCGCCCAGGACTTCGGCGACCGCCGTGTTGGTGTGGATCTGGATCTTGTCGTGCGCAGCCGCGCGGTCGACCATGATCTTCGAGGCGC
>JANMBS010000088.1:0-8095 GCA_031360525.1 Thermomicrobiales bacterium | reverse complement strand
CGAGGTCCATGGGCAGGCGCCGTTCGGTGCCCATCGAGCCGAATTCCACGGGCACGCCCGCGCGCCGGCCGCGTTCCCTGGCGGCACGACGAAGTGTCGGCACCAGGCCGAGGTCGTCGAGGACCATCGGTCGCACGTCGAAGATGAACGACTTGGTCGCCTCGAGCGTCTGCTGGACCATGGCCACGAGCTGGCGGACCTCGCTGGCGGCAGCTGCCGGATCGGTCGTCACGAGTCGCTCCACGATCTGGGCCTGGAGCACGATGTTGGTGAGGCTCTGGGCGGGTCCGTCGTGCATCGCCCGGGCGATCTCGCGACGGAGATCCTCCTGCGCACCCAGCAACAGCCGGGAGACAACGGGTGGGATCCCGGACGTATCGGCGATGAGTTTGGGCGTGGTCTTTGACGAGCGATGCGCGAGCGGGACATCCCCGAACGCCGCCAGCGCCTCGACATACATCGTGAGCGCATCCCGATAGCGTTTGAGCGCGCGGCGCTTGCCCTCCAGGACATCGACCTGCGATTCCATGAGGGCTGCCCGCTTCGTGAGCAGGACGAGCTGGGTGTTGAGGTCGGCGGCGACCGACGGTTCCAGACTGCCACCCGCCGTGGCCGCGGCTGAGGTGGCGGTGCTGAGCTTCTCCACCGCGGCGACACGGCGCGACTCGTGGCGGCCGGCTTCCGTGCGGGCCTGGTCGACCAGCAGCTCCACCTCGCTGAGCTCCGACTCGACTTGCGCCAACTCGTCAGCCATCTGCCCGGAGAGCTCGGGCAGGCTGGTCGGCGGCGTGGCTGACGGCGCGACGTCGGTCATCGAAGTGTGGACGGCAGGATCGGAGGTGGTCTCAGCCTTCGCTCTGCCTGGCTCAGTCTTCCGGCATCCGGATCCAGCCCTGGCGCATCGCATAGACGACGGCCTGGGTCCGGTCGTTGACGGACAGCTTGCGCAGGATCGAGCTCATGTGGTTCTTGACGGTCTGCTCGCTGATCGACAGCGCATAGGCGACCTGCTTGTTCGTCATCCCCTGCGCGATGTTGTCCAGGATCTCGACCTCGCGTGGCGACAACGGCGCGAAGATCGGGGCGGCGTCCTGGCCGTAGACGGCCAACTCGCGGAACTCCTTGAGGACGCGCGAGGCGACGGCCGGCTTGGAGAAGACCTTGTCGTTGATCAGGTACTCGCCGGCGACCACGCGTCGGATGATCGTGACGAGGTCGTCCGGGCCGACGTCCTTGAGGATGAATGCAGCCGCGCCGGCCTTGATCGCGTCGAACAGGGCGTCCTCATCCTCGGTCTGGGCGAGGACGATGATCCCCGTGGATGGCAGCTCGCGCTTGATCCGCTGGGTCGTCTCGATGCCGCCCGGTGATGGGAGCGACAGGTCCATGAGGATGATGTCGGGCGACGTCTCCAGAGCGCGATCGATCGCACCGCGCGAATCCTCCGCCTCGGCCACGATCTCGAAATCGGGCTCCCGGCCGAGGATGTTGGCGATCCCCATCCGGAAGAGGGCGTGATCGTCGACGACGAGGATCCGCGTCACCTCATCGAGGTTTCGACGATCGGGGCCGCCGCGACGGCGATCGGGCCCGCTGTAATCGGTTGCGCTCATCTGCTCTCCTCTCCTCCCACGGCGGGTTCCGTCGGGATGGCCAGGCGGACGACGGTGCCGCCGTCTGGTCGCGATCGTACGTCGCATCGTGCGCCGATCAACTCGGCGCGCTCGCGCATGAACTGGAGCCCGAAGTTGCGCCGTCCTCGGGCGGCTACGGCCCCGACGTCGAAGCCGCGACCATCGTCGCGGACCTCGAGCACCCAGCCGTCATCGTCGATGGATGTCGCCACCATGACCGAATTCGCCAAGGCGTGCTTGCGGACATTCTGGAGGGCCTCCTGGGTGACGCGCAGGGCGACCGTCTGCTGGCTGCCACCGAGCCCGTCGGTCGGACCTGCCAGGTCCATCGCGATGTCGAGACCGGTCAGCGTCCGCATGTGCTCGACGGTGTCGGCGATCGCGCCATCCAGGCCCAGCTGCTCGAGCAGTGGTGGCCGAAGCTGGCTGATGAACGAGCGCACGTCGCCGAGCTCACGGCGCAGGAGATCGCGCAGGAATCGCAGTTCCGACCTGGCCAGCGGCAGGTCCGACTCGATAAGCCGCTCGATATGCTCGACCTGGAAGATGGCGTTGGTCAGGGCCTGGGCAGGGCCGTCGTGGATCTCCTGGGCGAGTCGCGACCTCTCGGCCTCCTGCGCTTCGAGGATGCGCGTCTGGAGGTCGGCCGCGGGCGTCGTCGCGCCGACCCTCGTCAGAAGGGGCACGTCGTTCGCGTTGTAGCCGACTGCCGCCGTCGCCTCCGCGTGGAGTCCGTCGAAGCGGCTGTCCCGAACATCGGTCCCGGCGCGTGCTGGCTCCATGGGACTTCGAGTATACGGGTCGCTCATGGGCAGACCACCTCGAATGCGCGGACGCCCCCGAGCGGGTCGTCGGCGGCGGGCGAGGTGTCTACGCCGAGGTCGAGCTCACGGAAACACGCGGCGCCGTCCACGCCCGCGGCCAGATCATGCGGCCAGTGCGTGCTGTTCGCATCGAGCAGGACCACGAGCCTGGCGTTGAAGCGGGGATCATTCGCCAGGTCGAGCACGTCACGCGGCGGTTCATCGGGGAGGGCAAGGGAGGACGTGCGCTGGGTCTCCGCCATCCAGATCGGGAAGTTCGTGATGATCGGCCCTGCGCTGGCGTCGAGCGGGTGGCCGATCTCCGCCATCCGTGCGGCCAGTGCGTCGTAACGCTGGGCGGTCCCGAACGATCCCGCCCCGAATGTCGGCAGGAGCGCCACGGAGAAGAGCAGCGACCCGAAGATCCCGAGCAGCGGTCCGAGCCAGGCGACCGGTCGCGTCCAGCCGAGCCGGATCCCGACCCGGGCGATGAGGGCGTCGAGGGCGAGGAGTGCCGAGAGGACCAGCAGCACGTGGAATGGACCGGCCGCATGGAGGAACGTCCCCCAGGTCGTGGCGACCGGGAACACCAGGCTGGTGACGAGGAAGGCGCCGAAGCCGACGATGACGATGGGGCGGAGCGTCGCGCCCCTGATGGCCCACGGAAGCCCGATCAGGCCAACGAGGGAGATCGGCAGTCCGGTCAGGAGGAGGACGCTGACGAGGTTGTGGCTAAGACCCTCGACCCGCATCTCGAGCAGCCGCCCCGGCCCGACGGCCAGGTAGCGCGACAGTGTCGGCGGGTCGTTCCAGGCGAAGATGTCGAAGCCGGTGACCGACAGGGCGTTGGTCAGGGCCTGGCCGGGAAACGGGCTGCCGAACGCCGCCCAATCGCGGATGGCCCAGGGCAGGAAGACCAGGCCCGCCACGATGGCGACCGTTGCGATGAGTCGGCCCCGGGTGGCCCGGTCGAGGTCCCGGATCCCGCAGGCGACGATCACCCAGGCGAAACCGACGAAGACCGCCTCGTTGCGGGTCAGCCCGGCAAGCCCGATGAGCACGCCGAGGCCGATGATTCGGGGGTCGGTCAGCCGGGCGCCGCGCGGCCCGGCAGCGATGCGCGACATGACCAGGCACGACGCCAGGGCGAGCACCGCAAAGGGCATCGTGGAGTCGGGGAGCGCGGAATGGAGGAGCAGCGGCAGGTAGACCGCGGTGGTCAGCCCGGTCCCGATCGCGAGCGTGCGCGCGCGACCCGGGGGAAGCCCACGTTCCACGGCGACGTCGGCGGCGAGCCGCCACGCGAGGACCGGCACGATCGCCCCGACGATGACAGAGGACCACTGGGCGGCCGCGAACGTCGTCCCGAGGAGGGCCATCGGGATGGCCGCCAGGAAGCTCGGCAGGGGCAGCCAGACCTCGAAGGCCTGACGCGGGAACTCGAGCGGTGGCGTCCCGTAGCTCCACAGGGCATCGGAGACGAGTCCGCGACCCTCGAGCAGGTTCCGGGCCACGCCGACGTAGTAGGCGGTGTCCTCCGGTTTGGGGAAGACGATCTGACTCGCGAACACGACGCGGACCAGGAGGGCCACGACGAAGATCCCCAAGGTCGAGAGGACGGCTTCGCGGCGGGTCATGGCGTCGCCACGACCGGGTAGATGGCCAGTTGGGTCGGGGAGCCGACGGTCAGGATCGGCGCGCCCAGCCACGCCGGCGGCGGACCTCCGTCGAGGATCGGTGCGACAGCGTCGACGGCATCGCCGCGATCGATGACCAGCCAGCGGATGTCGTAGGCACGCGCGACGTCGTGGATGGTCTCGAGCGGGTCGTTGACCAGGACCACACCGCCGTGGCCAGTCGCGTAGCGGGTCCCGGCGGCATCGATCGACATCACCCTGTCGCTATCGGGCGCACCGGCGTCATCGAGCGCCTGCGCAACCTCGGCGGCACGGAGGCGTCGCGACGACCACTCGTCATGAACGGTGAGCGCCCCGACCAGCGCGATGACGACCGCGAACGCGATGGCGGCACCGCCGAAGACGCGCAGCGCGGAATCCCGATCCCAGGATGGGCGGCGCGCCGCGACCCAGCCGATGACGATGACGATCCCCTCGAGCGCGAGGATGTAGCTATAGGGCGCGAGAGCGACCGCCGAGTGGATGAACGTCCCGCCTGGGACGTGGACGGCCGAGACCAGCGCCGAGAACAGGAACAGGATCGCCGCGTAGACGAAGAACGGTCCGAAGTCGGTCGAGCGGCGGCGCGCCCAGGCGCCGACGATCATCGTCGGGCCGAGGATGAACCCGCAGACCAGTGTCAGGTAGATCATCGCCGCGGCGACCGCCCCGCCGATCCGGGTCATGACGAGCGGCCCGATCCCCATCCCGAGCAGATGGTCGAGTGTGGCCGGTGTGCTGATGCTGTTCCACTCGCCGATGTCGCGGATGAACAGGACCTTGCCCGAGGCGGTCGACGGGGAGAGCGAGCCGAAGACGGCCAGCTGACGCACCCACCACGGGGCCATCACCAGCAGGAAGACGGCCACCGCACCGACGGCCGCCGCCACGGGGATCGCCGCGGCGCGAGTTTCGCCGGACCGCCCCGGGCGACCCGACCGCCACGCCCGCCAGCGGTCCCACAGGAAGACCATCCCGAGCGACACCAGCACGAGCATCCCGTCGTTGCGCGCCAGGGTCGCAAGACCGGCGAACAGGCCGGCCAGCACGAAGGAGCGGCCGGCGTTCGGGCCGCCACGGAGGGCCCGGGCGGCCGCCCACAGAGAAGCGATCACCAGCGGCTGGTAGAGCGAGAAGTTGTCGGGTTGGGCCATGAAGACCGTCGAGAGCAGCGGGATCGCAACGAGGATCCCGGCTCCGACTGCGACGAAGGGTCGGGCGCCTGCGTCCCGGGCGATCGCCCAGGTCAGGGGCGCGGCGAATGCGCCGATGAGAGCGAACGGCGCGGCGGATGCCCAGGCGACGTCACCGAAGACCGCCAGGAACGGCACCTGGACGATCGACGCCAATGGCATCCAGTGCGCGTTCGAGGGAATCGGCAGGGTCGGGACGGCAGGGATCGAGCCGCCGACCTCGGGGAAGATCCAGATGAAATCGACGTTGAAGCCGGCGCCCGCATGCAGCGCTCGGGCGACGTCCACGTAGTACGCCGA
The DNA here is from genome assembly GCA_031360525.1 of Thermomicrobiales bacterium. GTDB lineage: Bacteria > Chloroflexota > Limnocylindria > Limnocylindrales > CSP1-4 > SPCO01. The sequence continues at coordinate 2,489 of JANMBS010000088.1, read as the reverse complement.
ATCGGGATAGGCCGGGTCCGGAAAATGCCAGATGAGGAGCGCCCGGACGAGGAGGGCGAGCCCGTATAGCAGCAGGGGGATACGCACGGCCGGTGCAGCGTAGCACCGGGCCTCGCTCGCGCCGACCGGTACGAAATGCCTACTCCGAGACCCCTCCGGTTGTCTTGAGCGGCCGCGCGGCAAGAACGTCCGGCCACCGATCCATCGCCGCCACTGACCAGGCCACCAGCACGACGGCGACCCAGATGTACGACGCCACGAAACTCGCGACGAGGATGGCCGCCACCAGAGCGATCTCCCGCCGGATGAGGCGCATCGCCGGGAGCAGGAAGAGCAACGAGAACATATGCAGGGATGGCGCACCGATCAGGGTCAGGATCCCGACCCATGCGCTGGCCCGACCGGGTGGCACGAAGAACACCGCCACGAGCGAAAGGACGGTCAGGACGAGCGCGACCGGCACGCCGACGAAGATCGAGAGCGGCGCCCCGATGTATGGCCACTCCGGGTCGCCGGATCGGCTCGCCTGGGAGAGCCAATCGAACCACGTCTGGATCCCGACCAGTGGCAGCGTGACCAGCGCAAGCAGGCCGAATGCAGCAAGGCCGATCGCCGCCGCCGCTGGCCGCCGGCTGAGGACGTAGACCCAGGCGTGGACCTGCGAGACCTTGAGCGCCCCGATGAACGCGCCAAGGAGCCCATCGACCGCCGCCGGTCGCTCATGGTCCGCCGGATCGAGTTGCCGCCCGTCGTGATGCATCAGGACGACGAATGCCGCGAACAGCAGGATCTGGATATTCCCACCTAGTAGCGCCTCGAGGTAGGGCGGCCAGAGCAGGACCACGGCGGCGAGGATCACCCCGAACCCCAGACGCCGAGCCGACGCGTACGCGGTCCCGACCAGGAGGATCCACCACGCGACGAAGACGAGGGTGCGAGGCACGAGGGTCAGCGGCGCGATCAACGGCAACACGAAGGGCGGGTACAGGAAGGGAAGACCGGCGGCACCGATCCGATCCTGGAAAGCGCTCGCCGGGTAGGGGTCGTCACCGGCCAACCATCGTTCGGCGGCGCGGAGCGGGATCTCGAGGTCCACGCCGATCGGATATCCGCCCAGGAGCCGCCGGATGTCGTCGGCGACGACCAGGGCGAGGATCGCCGTCAGGAGGAAGGCGACGACGTTCTCCCTGAAGGCCCGGCGGAGATCCACGCGGGCAAGTATGTCCGGGCGGGTCGGGCGCCGGATAGGATGCGTGCGATGGCCGTCGACGTCCCGAGACTCTTCGCGTCGAGACGCGTGCGCTGGGTGTTCATCGCTGCGAGCGTCCTGGGCCTGATCATCGGCATCGACACGCTGATCCTCCACCTCCGGCTCGACCCGCTGGCGGACGTGCGCGCCTACTACGACGCCGGCGCTCGTCTCAACGCGGGGCTCCCGCTGTATGTGCAGGCCGCGACCACGGACGACCCGGGTTTCTACCGCTACCCTCCGCTCCTGGCCATCGCTTTCCGGCCGCTGGCTCTCCTGCCATACCAGACGGCGGCGCTGATCTGGGAGGCCTTCCTCCTCGTCCTATTCGTCGGGACCCTGGTGCGTCTCGGCCTTCGGGATCCATGGACGTGGATCGTCAGCGGATGGCTCGCGGCCCCCATCGCGTGGAGCCTGGCCGTCGGCCAGGCGCAGATCGCCGTCACCTTCCTCGTCGCGCTCGGATCGCCATGGGCCATCGCGCTCGCCGGGAACCTGAAGATCCTGCCGATCATCGTCGCCATCTACTGGCTGGGCCGGCGAGACTGGCGGGCGGTCGGTCAGGTGATCGCCTGGCTGGTCGGACTCGCTGCCCTGCAGTTCGTCCTCGAGCCTGCCGGCACCATCTCGTTCATCGGCTTCTCGGATCTTGGGCAGGTCGGGAACGTCGAGAACCGCTCGCTCTACGGGTTCTCGCCGCTGTTGTGGGGTGCCTTTGTCATCGGGTTCCTTGCCCTCGCGCTCCGCTTCGCGCCGAGCCGGGCCGGCTGGGCCCTGGCAGTCTCGGCGTCGGTGTTTGTCAGCCCGCGCCTGTTGCTGTACCAGCTCTCGACGCTCCAGGCCGCGGTTCGCTCGCCTGACGATGGCGCGGGTTCCCCACCCCTGAAACATGAGTAGCGGCGCCCGTCGGGCTCTCCGCGACGGCGCCGTCATCGTCGGACTGCTGTTCACCGCCTACCTGCTCGTCATCGTGGCACCGACGGTCGGGACTGTCGGGTTCGACGCGTTCGCCTACTGGAATGTGGACCCGTCGGACCCGTACCAGACCGGCGTCGGCGGGCTCGGCGCGTTCAACTACTCGCCGCCGATCGCGTGGCTGTTCGGGCCGTTCGGCGGGCTGGAATGGTTGAGCTTCCTGTGCCTGTGGCTGGCGCTTCTCGTCGGCAACATCATCTGGCTCGGCGGGCGCGGCATCCGGGTGGTCTGGTTGCTCGCGTTCCCGCCGGTAGCGCTCGAGCTG
>JANMBS010000046.1:0-7947 GCA_031360525.1 Thermomicrobiales bacterium | reverse complement strand
ACAGCGCGGTCTCCTCGCCGCAGATGTAGGCGCCGGCGCCGCGCCGGAGCTCGATGTCGAAGGCGACGCCCGAGCCCAGGATGTCGTCACCGAGGAGGCCGGCCTCGCGGGCGCGCTCGATCTCTATGGTCAAGCGAGCCTCGGCCTCAGGGTACTCGCCGCGGACGTACAGTTAGCCCTTGGACGCGCCGGTCGCGAAGGCCGCGATGGTCATCGCCTCGATCGTCGCGAACGGGTCGCCCTCGAGCAGGACACGGTCCTTGAACGTGCCGGGCTCGGATTCATCGGCGTTGCACACAAGGTAGTGCGGTTGGGCGGCCTGGGCGGCGACCGCCGCCCACTTGCGGCCGGTCGGGAAGGCCGCGCCGCCGCGACCGAGGAGGCGTGATTCGGTGACTTCGGCGGTGACCCGCTCGGGGCCCATCTCGAACGCCCGGGCGAGGGCCGTGTAACCGCCGTGGGCCCGGTAGTCGTCGAGGGATGTCGGGTCGACGACGCCGATCCGGCCGAGCAAGCGCGTTGGTTCCTTGGCCGGCTGGGTGGGATCCGTCCCGCGGTAGGGATTCGGAGTGTGGTCCATCTCGATCAGTCGGACGACATCGACCGCATCAACCGGCGCGATCGTGAACGTGGCAGGTGTCTCGCCCGCGACCGTGAACATCGCGGCCGGCGCGCGATCGCACAACCCCAGGCACGGGCTGCGCAGCCACGTCGCGCGGCCGTCCTGAGCTGGCTCCCCAGACGGCCCGACGCCCCGCGTCAGGTCCGCGCAGATCGCCTCCGCGCCGGACAGGCGACAAGCGATGTCGTCGCAGATGTGGGCAACGACCGGCGGTCGCGGGGTCGTCGCGAAGAGGGCATAGAACGTGGCCACCCCGTAGGCATCCGCCGGAGCGACGGCCAACCGCTTGCAGATGTAGTTGAGGGCCGGCGTGCTGATCCAGCCGATCCGAGACTGGACCGCGTGGAGGGCCGGGATCAGCAGGGAGCGGCGGGACCTCGTTTCGTGGCCGCCCCGCGCCGCGTGTCCGTCCGCGCCGCTGTCGCGCGGCCCGCCGACCCAGCCCGACTCCGGTGGGCCGAGGACTGTGTCCACCGCGGCCCGTTCGGCCGGCGAGGCGAGCGGCCCGATGACGTGCAGATCCATCGTGTCGAGTCTAGCGACCGGCTCGCATGGAGGTTCCCGTCGCGCACCGGCGTCAGGCGGGCGGGGCGGCCTGGCCCTCCGCCGCGCCGGCACCCAGCAACCCGGCTCGTCGCCCAGCGATCAGACCGCGACCGGAGCCTCGAGCTTCTCGATCCGGATGGCCGTCGCCTTGAATTCGGCGGTGCCCGATTTCGGGTCGGTGGCGTCGATCGTGAGCAGGTTCGTCGCGACGTCGTCCTGGAAGTGGAGCGTCATGAACGTCAGGCCAGGTCGCAGCGACGGGTCGATCCGGACTTGGACCTCGACCTGGCCGCGGCGCGACACGACGCGGACCAGCTCGCCTTCCCGGAGGTCGTAGGTGGTCGCGTCCTCGGGACTGGTGTCGAGGCTCTCCCCGCGGCGAAGCGGCGAGGTATAGCCGGCCGTCTGCACGCCCGTGTTGTACGAGTCGAGCCGGCGGCCGGTCGTCAGGCGGATCGGGAAGTCCTCGGTCAGCTTGTCGACTGGCGGGTCGTGGTCGACCGGCATGAACGGCACGCGATTGCCCGGGATCGGGTCCTCCCACAGTCGCGAGTGGAGGAACAGCTCGCCCGGATGATCGAGGTCGTAGCACGGCCACTGGAGGCCACCCAGCTCCTCGAGGCGGGCGTAGCTCATCCCGGCGTGGACCGGGGAGAGGCGCCGGACCTCATCCCACACGGCTTCGGCGTCGGGCTCGCCCCAGGCGCCACCCATCCGATTTGCCAGGTCGAAGACGATCGCCAGGTCGTCGCGCGCGCCCTCGGGCGGCTCGACCGCCTTTCGCACCCGTTGGACGCGACGCTCCGAGTTGGTGACGGTCCCGTCCGACTCGGCCCAGGCCGCGGTCGCCGGCAGGACGACATCGGCGAGCTCGGCGGTCCTCGTCAGGAACAGATCCTGTACTACGAGGAAGTCGAGCCCTTCGAGCAGGTGGATCGCCCGCTTCTGGTCGGCCTCGGACTGGACCGGGTTCTCGCCGATGCAGTAGACGGCGGTCAGGTCGCCGCGCTCCATCGCATCGAACATCCCCGACAGGTGCCAGCCGCGCTTGGGCGGCACCGCGACGCCCCACTCGGCATCGAACTTCGCCCGCAGCGCATCGTTCTCGACGTGCTGGAAGCCCGGGAGCCGGTCGGGAAGTGCCCCCATGTCTCCACCGCCCTGGACGTTGTTCTGGCCACGCAACGGGTTGACGCCACTGCCGTAGCGCCCGATATGCCCGCACAGCAGGACGAGCGAGATGAGAGCCAGGACGTTGTCGACCGCGTTGTGGTGCTCGGTGATCCCGAGCGTCCAGCAGATCATCGCGCGGGGTGCCTTGGCGAAGGCGTGGGCCAGCTCGCGGATGGCATCGGCCGGGACGCCCGTCTCGCGCTCCGCGTATTCGAGCGTGTACGACTCGACCTTGGCCTTGTAGGCGTCGAAGTCGACGGTGGCTCGCTCGATGAACTCGCGGTTCTCGAGCCCAGCGGCGATGATCTCGCGCGCCATCGCATTGGCCAGGGCGATGTCGCTGCCGACATCGAGACCGAGCCACCCGTCGGCCCATTCGGCGGAGGACGTGCGGCGCGGGTCGACCGCGTAGAGTCGGGCGCCGTTGTGGACGCCCCGCAGCACGTGATGGAAGAAGATCGGATGCGTCTCGCGGGCATTGCTGCCCCACAGGACGATCAGGTCGGTCTCCTCGACCTCACGGTATGAATTCGTGCCGCCCCCGGCACCGAACACTGTCGCCAGACCGGCGACGCTAGGGGCGTGTCACGTCCGGTTGCAGCTGTCGATGTTGTTGCTGCCCAGGACCGTCCGGCTGAACTTCTGTGCGGCGAAATTGACCTCATTGGTCGCCTTGCTGCAGCTGAAGGTGCCGAATGTCGTCGGGCCGTGAGCCGCCTTCGCCGCCCGGAACCCGTCCACGGTCTTGGCGAGTGCCTCGTCCCAGGTCGCTGGTCGGAGCTCGCCGCCCTTCGCGTCGCGGACGAGGGGCTGGGTCAGTCGCACGTACGGTTTCGCCACGAGGTGGCCTCCTGCGGTTGGACGACGAGGGGAGTGTAGCGCCTGGGGCCGGCTATCAGGTGAGACTGACCCCAGGCTGACCGGGCGTGACGCTGCCGATCCACCAGCGGTCGACACCGGCTGCGTCGAAGGCGGCCTCGAGCGCGTCGACGAGATGCGGGGCGACCGAGGCGAGGAGCCCGCCGGAGGTCTGCGGATCATGGGCGATCGTCACGAGGTCCGGGGTCACGTCCGAACGGACCTCCAGGGACGGCGCGACGAATCGGCGGTTGTGGCCGGCGCCGCCGGTCTCGACACCGGCGGCCGCGAGCTCGCGGGCGCCGGCCAGCACCGGGAGGGTGGTCGCGTCGAACACGAAGCGCGTGTCCGAGCTCCGGGCCATCTCCAGGCCGTGCCCGAGAAGGCCAAAGCCGGTGACGTCGGTCGCTGCGTGGATCCCGGTCGCGACGAGCGCCTCCGAGGCGGGCCGGTTGAGACGGCGCATGCAGTCGATGGCGGCGTCGAGGTCAGCGGTGTTCGTTCGGCCCTGGCGAGAGCCGGAGACGAGGACGCCGGTCCCGAGCGGCTTGGTCAGGACGAGCCGATCGCCCGGTCGTGCCCCGCCCTTGCGGAGCAGCTTGTCGGGATGCGCTGCGCCGATGACAGCGAGCCCGTATTTGGGTTCCGGATCGCGGATGGTATGGCCGCCCGCGAGCGTGCCACCAGCCTCGCGCACCTTGGATGACGCACCCGCGAAGATCTCGGTCATGACGTCGCGCGGCAGGTCCTCGGGGAACGCCGCGATCGACAGCGCGAACAGCACCCGGCCGCCCATCGCAAAGACATCTGAGAGGGCGTTTGCGGCGGCGATCTCCCCGAACGTGCGCGGGTCGTCCACGAGCGGCGGAAAGAAGTCGAGCGTGCCGATGATCGCCAGATCGTCGCTGATGCGGTAGGCGGCGGCATCGTCGGGTGGGTTCAGGCCCGCGATGAGGGACGCGTCCGGCGAGGCGGCGGCCTCGGCGCCAAGACCGGCCAGTGCCTCGGCGAGCAGGTCGGCGCCCAGTTTCGCGGCACACCCGCCGCAATCCGTCAGCTCGGTCAGGCGGAACGGACTCGGTTCGAGAGCGGTCATGGCGACGATGATAGGGCTACCATCGCGATGGGAGCGGTCGGGTCCCGGTGGGTCCCCTGGTCTTCAAAACCAGTGGCGCGGCGCTCGGCGCGGCGCGGTGGGTTCGACTCCCACGCGTTCCCGCCACGGAGGGCTGATGTCGACCGATCGTCCGCGTCCCCCGAGCGTCGAGCGGCTGCTGGCTGCCGTGCGCCCGCACCTGGCCGAGGGCGCGGCGGCTGGCGCTGTCGCGGCGGTCGCCCGGGACGTGGTCGAGGGAGAGCGGGCGCGGTTGGCGGCAGGGGAGGAGGCGACAGCGGTAGAGGACCTCGCGGGAGCCGTGCGGGACAGGCTCCAGGCCTTCTTCGACCCGTCCGAGAGTGGCCTGACCACGGTCCTCAACGCCACCGGGGTGATCCTGCACACGAATCTCGGGCGCGCGCCGTGGCCGAGGGCCGCGATCGAGGCCGCGACCCGCGCCGCCGGGGCCTACTCGCTGCTCGAGTTCGACCGCGAGGCCGGCCGCCGCGGTCCCCGGTTCCGTGCCGTCGAGGATCACCTCATCGCGCTGACCGGCGCCGAGGCCGCGCTCGTGACGGTCAACAACGCCGCTGCGCTCGTCCTGGCGGTCGGGCTGGCCGGCAAGCATGGGGTCGCGGTCTCGCGCGGCGAACTGGTCGAGATCGGCGGGGGCGTCCGCATCCCGGAGATCGTCCGGCGGACCGGCGCGCGGCTGATCGAGGTCGGCACGACCAACCGGACCCGCGCGTCCGATTTCGAGGCGCCACTCGCCGACGGGCTGGCGACCGTCGTCCTCCGCGTCCATCCGTCGAATTTCGCCCAGACGGGCTTCGTCGAGACGCCTCATCCGATGGAGGTCGCCCGGCTCGCCCATGAGCATGGCGCGATCGTCATCGACGACCTCGGCAGTGGGGCGTTGCTGGAAACGGCCGCCTTCGGCCTCGCGCACGAGGCGACCCCCTCCGAGCGCCTCTCCGCTGGCGCGGACCTGGTCACGTTCAGTGGCGACAAGCTGGTCGGTGGGCCGCAGGCCGGACTGATCGTCGGCCGCGGGGACTTGATCGCCCGGATCCGGAAGGACCCGCTGGCCCGGGCCGTCCGACCCGAGAAGGTGACCCTCGCCGCGCTGGCCGCGACGCTCGGGCTCTACCGGGCCGGCCGCGCGACGACCGACATCCCCGTGTGGCGGATGATCGCCGCGACACCGTTGGACCTCGGTCGGCGAGCCGACGCCATCGTCGCGGCCCTGCCCGCGGTAGCCCGCGAGCGCGTCTCGGTCACGGAGATGGAGTCGGCGGTCGGCGGGGGGTCGCTGCCGGGACAGACGCTCGAGTCGGTCGGGCTGGTCGTCGTCGGCCCGCAAGCGGACGCCCTCGCGAGCCTGCTTCGGGCGGGCGATCCGGCGGTCGTCGGTCGCATCGAGAGCGGGGCGGTCATGCTCGACCTGCGCACGGTCGAGCCTTCGGACGACGCGGAGCTTGGCGACGCCCTTGCTCGTGCGCTGGCGGCCCCGCGCGACGGGGCTCCGGGGACGTCGTGACCGTCGTCATCGGGACAGCCGGGCATATCGACCACGGCAAGACGACCCTGCTCCGTGCGCTGACCGGCATCGACGCCGACCGACTTCCCGAGGAGCAGCGACGCGGGATGACGATCGACGTCGGCTACGCGCACCTCACGCTGCCCGACGGCACCGAACTCGACTTCGTTGACGTCCCCGGCCACGACCGGCTGGTCGGAAACATGCTGGTCGGGGCGGGTGAGATCGATGCGGCGATGCTGGTCGTCGCCGCCGACGATGGGCCACGCGCCCAGACGATCGAGCACCTGGGGCTGCTCGATGCGCTCGGGATCCGGCACGGGCTCGCGGTCGTGAGCAAGGCGGACGTCGCGGGGCCCGACCGAACGGCCGAGGTGGTGGAGGTTGTCGAACGGCTCCTCGAAGGGACGAGCCTGGCCGGTTCACCGGTTCTCGCGGTCTCGTCGGTCGGTGGGGAGGGGGTCGAAACCTTGCGCGCCGCTCTCGGGGCGCTCCGCGATCGCGTCGTCATCTCGACCGCGGACGACCCAGCTCGGCCCGACGGCTCTCGCCTCGCGATCGACCGTGTCTTCTCGGTCAAGGGTCGCGGTGCCGTGGTGACCGGGACGCTCCGCGGCCGGCCGATCGCGCGTGGCACGACACTCCGGCTGGTGCCTGGCGAGCGCTCCGTCCGCATCCGCGAGATCCAGGTCCACGGTCACGCCGTTGAGGCCGCTCAGCCCGGGCGAGCGGCACTCAATGTGGCCGGTGTGGAGGCCGGCGACCTGCACCGGGGCCTGATCCTGACCGACGATCCGGCGGTCATCTCGAGCGACCGGATCCTGGTGCGGCTCGGCGCGTCGCTACCCGATCGCGCGCGGGCACGTGCCCACCTCGGGACCGCGGCCGTGGACGTCATGATCGGCCGGAGTGGCCGCGACGCCCTCGAACTCCCTGACGGCGCTTCGGCCGCGATCGTCCGGCTCGCCGCCCCTCTTGCGGTCGCGGCGGGCGACAGGTTCGTGCTCAGGCGGACGTCCGGTGCCGACCGGATCGTCGGGGCACTCGTCCTCGACGTCGCCCCACCGCGCGGGATCTCGCGCAAGCGGCAGACCGCCGAACGGGTCGGGCGCCTGTCCGGAGCGGTCCTAGCCGGTGCCGTCCAGGCCGTCGCCGATGCACACCTCGACCTCCATGGCGCGCTTCAGGCCATGGGTGGCACCGGCAGCGGTGACCCCATCCGCATCGCTCCGGACATCGTCGAGGCCGTGGATGCGGCCATCGTGGCTGCCGTGTCGGACGCCGCCGACGGCGTCGCCCCGTTGACGGACGTTCGCGACACGGCGGCTCGGGCGCTCCGACGCCAGGCGTCCATCAGCAGAAGCGGGTCCGCCGCCGCCGCGGCGACGCTCGTCGACAAGCTCGTCACGGACCGACGGCTGGTGCGTGTCGGCGCCGGTCTTGCCCTCCCCGGGACGACGTCGGCCGCCCCGGCTCGGGACCCTGCGCTCGTGGACGCGATGGAACGTCTCGAGCGGGCGCTCACCGTGGTCACCCCGCCGCCCCTCGCCGACGCCGCCCGCGTCGCCGCCTGTCCCACCCTCGGGATCCGCGAACTCGAACGCACCGGTCGCATCGTCGTCCTGGAGCCCGATCTTGCCTACGCGGCGACCACCTACGAGGGCCTCGCGACGACAGCCCTTGCCCTCGCGGCGAAGGCGCCGCTCACACCCGCCGCCTTTCGCGACGCGACCGGGACGAGCCGGAAGTACGTCATGGCCATCCTCGAGGACCTCGATCGACGCGCCATCCTGCGGCGCACGCCCGACGGACACGTCCCGGGCCCACGCGCACCGCATCAAGCCCTGGCCGCGCAATGACCTCCCGACGGGTCACCGGCCTCGTGCTGGCCGGCGGCCGGTCGAGCCGCTTCGGGCGCGACAAGCTCGCAGAGCGGATCGATGGCCGCAGCCTCCTCTCCAACGCCATCGACGGCGTCACCCCGGCATCCACTGAGATCCTGGTGATCGCCGCACCGGACGCGACGCTGCGAATCCCGGACGGTGCGACCCTCATCCACGATCCGGTCGCCTTCGATGGCCCTCTCGCGGGCGTCGCGGCCGGCCTTCGTGC
>JANMBS010000045.1:0-3377 GCA_031360525.1 Thermomicrobiales bacterium | reverse complement strand
CCGCCGGACTGGCTGCTCGTCGTCGACGAGTCGCACATGACGATCCCGCAAGTGGTCGGGATGTACAAGAACGACCGGACGCGCAAGGAGATCCTGGTCGACTTCGGGTTTCGCCTGCCGTCGGCGCTGGACAACCGGCCGCTGACATTCGAGGAGTTCGAGGCGACCGTCCACCAGGCCATCTACATGAGTGCCACGCCGGGCCCGTACGAACTCGAGCGCAGCGGCCGGATCGTCCAGCAGCTCATCCGTCCGACGGGAATCGTCGACCCGCGCATCAGCGTCCGCCCGACGGAGAGCCAGATCGACGACCTGCTCGAGGAGATCCGTGGTCGTGTCGAGCGCGGCGAACGTGCCCTCGTCACGACGCTGACCAAGAAGATGGCCGAGGACTTGACTGACTACCTCAAGGAGCTCGGGGTCAAGGTCCAGTACCTCCACAGCGAGGTCGACACCCTCGAGCGCGTCGCCATCCTGCGCGACCTGCGCCTCGGCGTCTTCGACGTCCTGGTCGGCATCAACCTCCTCCGCGAGGGCATCGACCTGCCCGAGGTGACCCTGGTCGCCATCCTCGACGCCGACAAGGAGGGCTTCCTCCGGTCGGCCTGGTCGCTCATCCAGATGAGCGGACGGGCGGCCCGCAACACAGGTGGCGAGGTGATCATGTACGCCGACCGGGTCACCGAATCGATGCGCGTCGCGATCGACGAGACAGACCGCCGGCGGTCGATCCAGGAGGCCTACAACCTCGAGCGCGGCATCGAACCGACGACGATCGTCAAGGGCATCCGTGACATCAACGAGCGGCTCCGCGCGGTCGCCGAGTCGACCGTTGTCTACGCCTCGGAGCGCACCGGAGAGTTCAGCGAAGCAGACCGGGCCAAGGTCGAGGCTCTCGTCGCGCGGATGGAAGCCGAGATGAAGTCGGCGGCCAAGCAGCTCGAGTTCGAGCGCGCGGCGGCGCTCCGCGACGAGATCCAGCAGATCCGTCTGCGGGTGCTGCAGGAAGACGCGTCGATCACCGTGGGTCGCGCGGCCGAGCGAGCGGCGCGAGGTGCGTCCGACGGACGTGGCCTGACCGGCGCCGCGGACCGGGCCCGGGGACGACGCGGGGCGGCGGCGGCAGTCGCTGCCGGATCCGCGATGGAGGTCACCAGCGTCACGGTCCTGGCCGCGGACGAGGAGCCCGGGGACAACCTCGACGGGGTCCCGGGCGAGCCGGGGATCGATGAGAACACCGTCGCCGACTGGCTGCCCGGGATCCGCGACGAACACGATGACGAGGCCGGCTGGCAGGCGCGCTGGCTCGACCGTCCGACGTGGGACCACACGGTCACGCCCAACATCCGGAAGCGGACGGGCCAGCGTCCGGCTCGCCGTCGGTGAGGTCGGGCCTGGCCCGAGCCGTGGCCGTGGCCAGTGGCTGCGGCGGGCGCCGGTCTCGCCCACGGTCGCAAACCTCGCGAACGAACGGGTCGCGACGGCCCTGGATTGCACCGCCTGAGGCTCGCCTGCCGGGACCCGAGGCCGGCGTTGCCCCGTGTCACCACATTGACACGACCTAACCCCTTGACACCGGACCATACCAGTCGATACTGACCCTCTCGACTCGGACCACGTCGGCGCTGTGCCACTCGACCCAGTTCGGCACCCGACTACCCGGTCGACGAGGGGAATCGCTTCGGCGATAGAGGGGCGCATGGGGGCTTGGTCGTCACGAGCGACTCGCTGCCTGTTTTCGTGCGCCTGCGCGAATTCGCTTTCCCTGATCTCATCTGACGGTGCCGTCGGTGCCTTGGCGCGCCAGCGGCTGTTTGGCATGTGCCCAGGAAGGGTTGTGGCGTAGCGCGAGATCTGCGCCACGGGCGCGGGGAGGGGCAAGGCTATGTTCGGTCGAACTTCAGGACGGTCGTCGATCCGCAGTCGCCTCGGGGCGGCGATGGGGTCCGCCCTCCTAGTGGCCTCGATGGCCGGGATATTCGCACCAACCGCCCTCGCTGACCCGAACAGCCCGTTGAGCGTGGTCAAGACCGCCAGCTCGAATCCGGTGGCTTCGGGCGCGCAACTGACCTACACGATCGTCATGACGAACCTCGGCAGTTCGAGGGTCGATAACGTCGTCATGACCGACCAGGTCCAGGGCGTCGGTGTGATCCAGAATCCACCCGCGATGCCGCAGCTCATCATGACGAGCTCGAAGGGTCTCTGTACGCAGGGCGGACCCAACGGCGGCCTGGTCACGTGCAACGCCGGCACGATGAACGGCCGGGAGATCTGGACCGTGACGATCCGCGGCCAGGTGAACGCGCCCAACGGCGCGACGCTCAATAACACGGCGTCCGTGACCGGCACGAAGTCGGCACAGACGTTCACGACGACCGGCTCCGTGTCCGTCCTCGTGAGCGGGGGCACCGGCGGCGGGAATCTCCCGGATCTGACGATCAACAAGACCGGCGCGACCAGCGTCGGCCTCAGTGCCCCGTTGACCTACACGCTGACGATCAACAACATCGGCACGGCGAACACCGCAGATGTCCGCGTCGTCGACACTCTTCCGCTCGGCGTGACCCTCGACCCGGTCACCCCGTTCGAGACGACCAGCCTGTTCGGATGCGCGAACGACGTGCCTCCGGCGGGCAGTCCGATCACGGTCACCTGCACCGGCGGAACCGTGGCCCAGGGCCAGAACGCGACGATCAAGATCAACGCGATCTCGCCCGCGACGGCGACACCGCCGCAGATCACGAATACGGCAGCGGTCGATCCCGACAATGCGATCGCGGAGTCGAACGAGCTCAACAACACATCCGCGACGGTCAACACTTCGCTCACCGGACCGCCGCCGGCGCCGCTCCTGTCGATCACGAAGACCGATGGGAAACCGGACATCGGCGTCCCGTGGGCCACCGGCGCCGGTCCTGACCCGGTCAATCCCGGGGAGGAGCTCGTCTACAAGATCCAGGTCGTCAACAACGCGACGTCACGCGCGGACGACGTTCGGATCAGCGACACCACCCAATATCTCGAGGCGTCGAGCATCACCGCCAGCCAGGTCATCGTCAACGGCTCGATCGGCACCGGCCGGGGCTGCGTGGTCAACGCGCCCGAGGTCATCTGCTCGATTCGGACACTCGAACCAGGCGGCACCATGACGGTCACGATCCGCGGGATCGTCATCGGGCCGGCCGGAACCAACATCTTCAACACCGCAACGGTCCACGGCAACATCAGGAACGTCGGCGTGACCAACACGTCGAGCGAGTCCACGACCATTCGCCCCTCGATCGACCTCACCATCACCAAGGCGGACAGTCCCGATCCCGCCTGCGCTCGGACCTGGCCGCAGCCTGCGGACCGTCTGCTCAACCCGCCCACCG
>JANMBS010000034.1:0-3297 GCA_031360525.1 Thermomicrobiales bacterium | reverse complement strand
CGCCGTGGGCCGTGGCGAGATCCTCGCGCGTCTTGTCGAGCTCGCGCTCGCGATCGAGGAGCTTGCGGTCGCGCTGTTCGAGCATGTCGGTGCGCTGGTCGAGCTGCTCGTCACGCTGGAGGAGCCGGCTCTCGAGGCCCGAAAGCTCGGCCCGCCGCGCGCGCGCCTCTTCCTCGGCCTCACGCTGCATGCGGAGCTTTTCGTCCTTCGCCTCGAGGATCAGTTCCTTCTGGCGGGCGCGGGCTTCGGCTTCGATCCGGCGCGCTTCGGAGGTCGCCGCCTTCATCGTCTGCGAGGCCCAGAGGCTGCGCACGAGGAAGCCGACGACGACACCACCGGCAGCGGCCAGGACGGCCACCGCCAGGATGATCAGGGGATCCATATTCTGTTCCTCCCATCCGGCCGCGCGTGCCGGAGGATCGTGCTGCTGTGGGCGCTCGTTCGCCGGCGGAAGGACCAGTCGCCTTGGGCGAGCTGGGCCCCTCCCTGGGCCCGCGACCGAGCCGGTGCTGTGATGCGCGCCGCCGGAGCGGCACGTGGTTCTTCTGCCGCGTAGCCTACGGCGGGCCACCCCGAGGGTCAACCGACCCGCCCCGAGCCGCAACGTTCGCCCGCGCCCCGGGCCGCAACGTTCGCCCCCGCCCTCCGGCCGCGATTCGTGACAAATGTGCCTCAGGAGGGACTTCGTCATTGCCGTCCCGAGCTCGCGACGGCCGAAGGAATCAAATGAGCGTGGTGGCGCTCTGCCCAACCGGCATCTCGGACAGGTGCATCTTCCGGCGCAGATTTGTCAGGATGCTCGCTGACTACCGCCCGCCTGAGTCACATTTGTCACAAACCGGCCGTGCGCCCGCCCAGTCGCTCCTGACTTCAGCAGCCACGGCCCTCATTCCAGCTCCGGCGGTTCCCCGGTCCCCTCGACGCTCGCGGCGACCGTGCGACACACCTCGGGATCGAACCCGTTGCGGGCGAGCAACGCGTAGGCGCGCTGGCGGCGCTGGCGGGGATCCGTGAGCCGGGCGAGGCTCCGTGCGTTGCGTGCCAGCAGACGTTCCGCGGCCGCGTGATCCGGGGTCATCGCCATCTCCCCGTCGTCGGACGCGATCCCGGCGGCCGCCTCGCGACGCTCGCTCAGCACGAGATCGATGGTCGGTCGGTCGACGCCCTTGAGCCCGAGCTCCTCGCGGATCGCCCGTTCACCCCGCGGTCGCGCGCGGTCGCGCGACTCCACCCAGGCCCGGGCGAACGCCTCGTCGTCGAGCATGCCGAGCTCGAGCATCCGGGTGATGGCGCCCTCGACCAGGTCACTCCGATAGCCCGCCCCGGTCAGCCGGCGACGGACCTCCACGACCGAGCGTGCCCGAGGTTCGAGGAACCGCGCGGCCGCCTCGAGGACCGCCGCAGGATCGTCGATCGCGGCGCGTCGTTCCTTGCGCTCGGCGAACGACGCCCGACGGCCGCGGGCAGGCGCGTCGGGGCCGCCCGACCCCCCGCCTTCCTCGCTGGCCACTACGCCTCGGCGATGCCCTCGACCGGGATCGGCACGTCGTTGATCTTGGCCCGGATCAGGCCGTCGATCTCTGTGGCGATCGCCGGGTTGGCCTTCAGGAAGTCCTTGGACGCCTCGCGACCCTGGCCCAGCCGGGTCTCACCGAAGGTGAACCACGCGCCGGTCTTGGTGACCGTGTCCATCGCCACGCCGACGTCGAGCAGGCCGCCTTCCTTGGACACGCCCTCGCCGTACATGATGTCGAACTCGGCGACCCGGAACGGCGCCGCGACCTTGTTCTTCACGACCTTGACGCGGACCCGGTTGCCGACCGACTCGGTCCCGGTCTTGATCGTCTCGATGCGCCGGATGTCGAGCCGGACCGAGGCGTAGAACTTCATCGCCCGACCGCCCGGCGTCGT
This sequence comes from Thermomicrobiales bacterium, assembly GCA_031360525.1. GTDB lineage: Bacteria > Chloroflexota > Limnocylindria > Limnocylindrales > CSP1-4 > SPCO01. The sequence goes on along the minus strand of JANMBS010000034.1, from coordinate 1,386 downwards.
CTCCGGGTTGCCGAACATGACCCCGATCTTCTCGCGCAGCTGGTTGGTGAAGATGAGGGCGGTGTTCGAGCGCGAGACCGCGCCGGTCAGCTTGCGCAGCGCCTGGCTCATCAATCGAGCCTGGACGCCCATGAAGCTGTCGCCCATCTCGCCTTCGATCTCGGCGCGCGGTACGAGGGCGGCCACCGAGTCGACGACGACGCAATCGATGCCGCCGGAGCGGATGAGCGTCTCCGTGATCTCGAGCGCCTGTTCGCCGGTGTCGGGCTGGCTGACGAGCAACTCGTCGACGTTGACGCCGCAGGCCCGCGCGTAGCCGGGATCGAGCGCGTGCTCGACGTCGATGAACGCGACGACCCCGCCGCGTGCCTGCGCCTCTGCCAGCACGTGCTGGCAGACCGTGGTCTTGCCCGACGATTCCGGGCCGAAGATCTCGGTGATCCGACCGCGCGGGATGCCACCGACCCCGAGCGCCAGGTCGAGCGCGATCGAGCCGGTCGGGATGGTGTCCAGGACCAGCTTCTCGCGCGACCCGAGCTTCATGATCGCGCCGCGCCCGTACTGCTTCTCGATCGAGGCCAGGGCGGCGTCGACCGCTTTGCCTCGTTCGGCCTGGGTCCGCTCGGCCGCTCGTTCTTCCGTCATCGCCATCTGTCCGTCACGCTCCTCATCCGATCCATCTGGGACCGCTCGCCGGAGCGGACGCTTGGCTCCGCCGGTCGATCAGCCTTCTTCCGCCGCGTCGTCCTCGACGACCGTCCGCTCCTTGCGCGGCTTGCGGATCACCTCGACGTTCTGAGGTGGCTCCGACAGCGGCGACAGGCTCGGCTGAGTGGTCTTCTGCTTCGGCTTCTTCTTCTCTTTGCTCGGTCGGTCTCGAGAGCCCATCGCCTTGCCTCCGCATCGTCCAGCAGACTACCGATCGATCCTTCACGCCGACTTCTCGACGCCTTCACTGCCACTTACCCGGCCCGCGCGAAGGCGCAGTTCGGAGATCGAAGCGGGGAAGGTTCCAGCCCGGATCGCAGCTCGGATCCTGGTCATGAAGTCTAGGGTGAAGGTCAGGTTGTGACAAGTCGCGAGACGGTACGCGAGCAGCTCCTTGGCCCGGAAGAGATGGGCCAGATACGCTCGCGAGAAACCCCGGCAGGCGATGCACGGGCAATCCTCCTGGATCGGCGCCGGGTCGTCGAGGAAGCGCTGGTTGCGGATGTTCAGCCGGCCTCCCGGTACCCACAGCTGGCCGTTCCGCGCGACACGCGCCGGCAGCACCGAATCGAACAGGTCGACCCCCCGGTGGACGGCCTCAAGCAGGTCGGCCGGGGAGCCGAGGCCCATCAGGTAGCGCGGCCGTGGGTCGTCGGCCAGGAGCGGGATCGCGACGTC
>JANMBS010000585.1:0-3275 GCA_031360525.1 Thermomicrobiales bacterium | reverse complement strand
CGATCGACCAGAAGCTGGCGCGCGTGCGCGAACTGACGGATCGCCCGTTCGGGGTGAACCTGATCCTCGACTGGCCGCAGGGGGAGCGACTTCGGTATTGCCTGGATGCGGGGGTCGGGATCGTATCGTTCTTCTGGGGCGACCCGACTGACCTGGTCCCGATCGCTCACCGCGCGGATGCCATCGTCCTCCACACCGCCGGCGATGTCAGCGAGGCTCGGCGAGCGGTCGACGCCGGTGTGGACGTCGTCGTCGCGCAGGGATGGGAAGCGGGCGGCCACGTGCGTGGAGAGGTCGCGACCCTGGCTCTCGTGCCGGCCGTCGTCGATGCTGTCGCGCCGGTCCCGGTCGTCGCAGCCGGTGGGATCGGCGACGGTCGGGGACTCGCAGCCGTGCTGACGCTCGGCGCCTCTGCGGGCTGGCTCGGCACGCGGTTCGTACTGTCGGCCGAGGCCCCTATCCATCCTGGCTATCGCGAGTTGCTCCTCGCGGCGGGCGACACATCGACCGTCCATTCGTCGCTGTTCGACGTCGGCTGGCCGGATGCGCCGCACCGAACGCTACGCAACAGCACCGTCGAGAGGTGGGAGGCGGCCGGGCGCCCACGGTCCGGCGAGCGACCGGGAGAAGGCGAGACCGTCGCGACCGTGAACGACGAGCCGATCGTGCGCTATGCCTCGTCGTCCGTAGGAGCGGGCGTCAGCGGCGACGTCGAGGCGTTGTCCCTCTGGGCGGGCCAATCCGTCGCGCTTATCGATCGCGTGCTGCCGGCAGGCGAGATCGTTCGGCAGGTCGCCGAGGAGGCCGCTGAGGCGCTCAAGATGGCAGGGGCACTCGTCCGGAGGTGATCGTCACTCGCTGACGTGATCGGACCAGCGATGGCTCGGTTCGTAGCCGAGGAGTCGTCGGGCGTGATCGATGGCCAGGAGCGTCTCGCGACCGTCGACCGAGCGGCGCAACGGGACGTCCGGGAAGACCTCGGCCATCAGGTCGGCGCTGGGCCGGGTCATGCACGTCTCCGCTGCGGCGATGATCGCCACCTCGGCGCCCTCGATGGGCGCCTCGAGCGCGAGTCGAGCGGCAGCCGCCACGTCGCGCGCGTCGACATAGCCCCACAGGTTCCACTTGCGGATGCGGGCATCGTCCCAGTACGACGGGAAGGCGGCGTAGTCCTCGGGCGCCATGATGTTCGAGATCCTCAGCCCCACGAATCCGATCCCGCTGCGGCGGGCGAACTGCCTTGCCATCGTCTCGCCCACGAGCTTCGACAGCGAGTACGACGACTCCGGGTGCGGTTCGATCGTTTCGTCGATCGGGGCGAAGGCCGGCGGGATGTCGAACGGGAGTCCGAGGACCGTCTCGCTCGACGCCCAGACGACGCGCTTCATGCGGTGGTCGACGGCGGCCTGGAAGACGTTGTAGGTCGACACGGCGTTGATGCGAAAGGTCTCGCCCTCGGGTCGCAGGCCCGGCGCCGGGATCGCAGCGAAATGGACGACGCCATCGGCGCCGGCAAGCGCATCCTGCGTCTGCCCGAGATCGGTCAGGTCGGTGACGAGGGTCTTCTCGGTCGGGTGACCGTCGGGTCGAACGTCGACGTTGATCACGTCGTGGCCATGGTCGCGCAGGTCGCGCACGACCCACGACCCGCCCTTGCCGCTGCCACCCGTAACGACGATCCGCACGTCCCCACCTCCTGGTCGCAGTATGGCGAACTGAGGCACGTCAGAGCGAACGGTCGAGCGTCCGGTCAGGGCTGGAGCGCCGCCTCGAGGACCGGATCGCGGCCGGCGAGGTAGTCTGCCCAGCCGACCTCGACCGGCACGTCCGGCGTCAGCGCGAGGCGGGGATCGCCGGGCGCCCGGTCGTGGTAACGGGACGAGATGAGGACCACGATCTTGCTTGCGGGCAGTGTCACGACCCGGACATCGCCGTAGATGTCGAGACCCCCGCCGGGCGATTCGCCGACGAGGTGGATCCCGGCCTTCTCCGCCCCGACCATCAGGTCCGTCACGAAGTTGCCGGCGGCCGAGAACGTTGCCCGCCCGGTGATGAGCGAGACGCGGCCCGGGTGGGCGTGGGCGACCGCTTCGACCGCCTGCCGGAGTGGGCCGTAGGTGTTGTTGTCGCCCCCGCCGTTGTTGCGCAGGTCGATGACGATCTGGCGATCCGGGTGGGCGGCGGCCGTGGCCGTGACCGCCGTCGCCAGGTCGCCGATCGTCTGGCTGCCGCTCGTCCGTTGCACGTCGTTGTAGCCGACGTAGAACCCGGCCGGCGCATTGGTCGCCTCGGACCAGAAGGCCAGCTCGTGGTGGCGCTGGTAGAGCGGGCCGCCGTCGTCGGGCGGCAGGGCCTCGGGATAACGCCCGCCGTACTCCCCGAAGATCCAGTCACGGAACTCCGCCAGTGGCAGCGGGTCGGGGGTCACCTCGCGGGTCGAACCGTCGAGCAGTTCGAGGGTCAACCCGGGATCGCCGGGCTGGACGAGGCCGAGCTCCTCGAGGACCTCGGGGATGGTCAGGTAGATCGGAAGGTTGCCGCGAAGAGTGGAGGGATTGTCGCGCGGGACGAGGGGCTCGACGGTCGCGGCGGCGTCCTCGACCGAAGCGCCACCGACCATCGTCAGCCGCGCCCCGATCAGGTCGGTATATGGCTCGCGCGCGGCGACGACCCGCAATCCGTCCGGGAAGTCCCACAGCCAGATCGGCCAGGCATGGAGGATCGAGTTCTGCTGGGCCATCGCCCACGCCCCCGAGTGACCGTCGCGATCGCGATGGCCCATCAGGCCCATGACCGCGACGAGGAATCCGGCATCGGTCATCGAGTCGACGTCCTCACGGACACTCGCGACGCGTGCCATGAACGCCGCCTCACCCTCGTCGAGGAACGGGTTCGGGTGGATCGCCTTCAGGTGTTCGACCAGGTAGTCGAGGTCGGCCAGGCGGGCCGCCGTCGTGTTCGCGGCACCTGACGGCGCGACGGATGGCGTTTCCTCGATGTCGTCCGAGGGTGACACCGAGACGGGCGCGCTCGGTCGTGCGACACCCGATGGGCTGACCGCCGGCGTCGCGCCGCAGGCGGCGACCAGCCACGCGCTGAGTGCGGCGACGGCGATCCTGGTATGCACCCGTCGAGTCTACGGAACCCGCCGGCTGCGACGCCGACCTGCCGCTACCTCTCTCAGACTCGTCTCACGCCCGACCGCCACCGTCCACCCGATGGCCAGCCACCCGATCCCGACGCAGCCCGCGCGGCTGGTCCCGCTCCCCCGTGAG
>JANMBS010000578.1:0-2225 GCA_031360525.1 Thermomicrobiales bacterium | reverse complement strand
AGCCGCTGCGCGCCGATCGCCCGTGGAGCGAGTGGCTCCGGCGCGACTGGATCGCGGTCGGGCGGGAGGAGGAAGCCGGCGAGTCCGGAACCTACTTCCTGGCGGAGGTCGACGACGAGGCGCTCATCGTCGTCCGGGCACGCGACGGGGTGCTGCGCGCCTTCTATAACGTCTGCCGCCATCGAGGCACGGCCGTCGTCGAGGAGCCGTGCGGAAAGGCCGTCCGGTTCCAGTGCCCGTACCACGCCTGGATCTATGACCTCGACGGGTCGCTGATGCGCGCCAAGCACACCGATGACCTCGACGATTTCAGCCTGGACGAGTACGGCCTGGCTCCCGTCCGCCTCGCCACGTGGCAGGGTTTCGTGTTCGTCAGCCTGGACCCGGCCGCCGAGCCGCTCGAGGCCTGGCTCGGGGACCTCGTCCCGCACCTCGCCCGCTTCGACTTCGGGGCGCTGCGCGTCGCCCACACCGTCTCCTACGAAGTCGATGCCAACTGGAAGTTCATCGGCGAGAACTACAGTGAGTGCTACCACTGCCCGGGCATCCACCCGCAGCTCAACAAGCTGACGCCGTACGACCTGGGGGGCGACTTCGCGCCCGACGGCCCGTGGCAGGGTGGCTGGATGGAGCTCGTCGAAGACGCCGAGACCATGGCCCTCGAAGGCGGCCACCGAGCCGGGCGGCCGGCCATGCGTGGCATGACCCCGATCGACGACCGGAGGATCTACTACTACCTCCTGTGGCCGACGACGTTCCTGTCGATCCACCCCGACTACCTGCTCGTCCACAGCCTCGAGCCAGCCGGGCCGGGTCACACGCGGATCGTCTGCGAGTGGCTGTTCGAGCCCGAGGCGATCGCCGCGCCCGGGTTCGACCCCTCGGACGCGATCGCGTTCTGGGACCTCACCAATCGGCAGGACTGGCACGTCTGCGAACTCCAGCAACGAGGGACGCGGTCGCGGAGCTGGACGGCCGGGCGCTATTCGAACCAGGAGCCGAGCGTCCACGCCTTCGACCTGATGGCCGTCGACCGCTATGCCAGCGACGGCATCGGCAGCCGGCGAACGGTCCGCTCGCGCTACGACATCCCGACGCCGAAGGACGACGCCGAACCGGGCGACGTTCCGGCCATGCTCCTGCCGCGCTCCGCAAAGCGCGCCGGCGCGAGGGCCAAGGCAAGGGGCTAACCGCATCCGGGCAGTCCAGCCGCGCGGCCCGCCCTCCGTCGCGATCGGATCCACGTCGGGTATCGTGGACCAGGCAACCCCAGTCGTCGTTCTGGCACGGACCCGCGCCAGTCCTGCGCCCACCCGATCGCACGGGAAGAGCCATGGACCACGAGCCCGTACTCATCTCCACTATCGCGCTAGGCCTGGTGGCCGCCTTCATCGGCGGCTTCATCGCCAAGCGGATCGGGCTGCCGACGATCGTCGGCTACATCGTCGCCGGCGTCCTGCTCGGCCCCTTCACCCCCGGCTTCAGGGCCGATGTCGACCTCGCGCTCGAGCTCGCCGACATCGGGATCATCCTGCTGATGTTCGGGGTGGGCATCCACTTCTCGCTCCGGGACCTCGCGGCGGTCCGCGGCATCGCGATCCCCGGCGCGCTGATCCAGATCGTCATCGCGACGATCCTCGGGCTCATGCTCGGAGTCGCCCTCGGGTGGGGGATCGGCGGGGGACTGGTGCTCGGCCTGTCGCTGTCGGTCGCAAGCACGGTCGTCCTGCTGCGGGCGCTCACCGATCGGGGCGAGGTCGATACCTCCCAGGGCCGGATCGCGATCGGCTGGCTGATCGTCGAGGATCTCGTGACGATCGTCATCCTCGTCCTGCTGCCGACGGTCGCGCCGCTCATCGGCGGGACCGCCGGGCCGTCGACCGATACCCTCGGAACGCTTGGGAACGTCGCGATCGGGCTGGGCAAGGCAGCCCTGTTCGTCGCCCTCATGATCGTCGCTGGGACCCGTCTCGTGCCGCGCCTCCTGACCCTCGTCTCGAACGAGGCATCGAAGGAGTTGTTCACCCTGGCCGTGCTCGCCATCGCGCTGGGGTTCGCCTACCTGTCGTCGAGCGTCTTCGGGGTCTCGTTCGCGCTTGGCGCGTTCCTCGCCGGCGCGGTCGTCGGCTAATCCGATGTGAGCCATCTGGCGGCCGCGGACGCCCTGCCGCTGCGCGACGCCTTCGCCGTCCTCTTCTTCGTGTCGGTCGGCATGCTGCTCGATC
>JANMBS010000536.1:0-1773 GCA_031360525.1 Thermomicrobiales bacterium | reverse complement strand
GCGGCCCGCGGCGAGGCGATGACCACCTCGCGGCCCTTGAACCGGATCGTTCCGGCGTCTGGGCGGTAGATGCCGGCGAGGAGCTTCATCATCGTGGACTTGCCGGCCCCGTTCTCTCCGACCAGGGCGTGGACCTCGCCGGGGCGGAGCTCGAAGCGGCAGCCGTCGAGGGCGTGCACGCCCGGGAAGCTCTTGCTGATGTCGGTCATCTCAACGAGCAGATCACCCACGGCGCTTACTCCCTCGCTCGGACACCATTCGACGAGAGCGGACCCGTGAACCAGGCTCCGAGCAGTTCCGACTATGCTCCATCCCGTCGCCGAGCCGCAACGAAACGGGCACCGTCACGAACACACGCACTCTAGCCGTTCTCGACGACGGATGTGGGCTGTCAACCCGGGCGCCACCCGATCACCGCATCGTGCCGAGGAGCCGGATCCAGGCTCACGATCCCCTGCCCGACCTCCGGGTACAGAGGTCGTTGTAGGTCCTAGGATGTCGGCGGTCGCGACTTCGACCCCTTGACGGTTCACTCGACTTGTCGCAGAGTTCCTACATCGGACTCCGATGTAGTTGGGGCGATGCCATGGGTGGCCATCCGCTGCGCAGCCAGCTCCTGAAGGGCGCGACGCCCTACCTGGTCCTGGCGATCCTGGGCGAGGGCGAGCTGTACGGCTACCAGATCGCCCAGCGGATCCGCGCGCGGAGCGACGGGGCGTTCGCACCGAGCGAGGGGTCGCTCTACCCGACCCTCCACCGGCTCGAGGCGGACGGTGCCCTGGTCGCGACCTGGCGCGAAGGCGAGCGCGGCCCCCGCCGGCGGTGGTACCGGATCACGCCCTTCGGCCTGTCGGCGCTCGCCGCCAACGAGGCCGAGTGGAAGACGTTCAGCGGCGCGGTGACGCGGGTCGCGTCGGCCGAGCGGGAGCCGTTCGGTGTCTGATCCTGTCGACCGCGACGCCTTCCTCGCCACCGTGCGGTCGAGTCTGGACCTGCCCGATCCGATCGCCCGCGGCGTCCTGGACGAGCTCGCCGGCCACCTCGAGGACACGGCCGCGGAGCTGCGAGCCACCGGCCTCTCGGCCGAGGATGCCGAACGACGAGCGATCGGCCGCCTCGGCGACGCGCGGGCGCTGGGGACGGAGCTGGCGCGGGCCCGCCGCGGACGACGCCAGTTGCTGGCGGCCGTGGGCGGCGGGATCCGGGCGGTGCTCGTGGAGGGGATCCGGACATGGATCTTCTTTGCCCTGGCGCTCGGCTTGGCCACGGTGCTCGCGCTGCCCACGGCGTCGGTCTTCCTGCACATGCTGGGCCGGTCGACATCGAGCTACCTCGGGGGCTCGATCGGCAGCCTCGCGACGGTCGGCGCCGTCGTCGGTGGGTTCGCGTATCTCGGCTGGGTCCTCCCTGCCCGGGTCGCCGGGCCGGCGGTTCGCTCCGTGCTCGGGGTCCGGCGCGCCGTCGCGCTCCTCGGGCTCGCCGTCGGATCGATCATGGTGTGGTTCCTCGTCTCCGTCGCCATGGACCCGGTGCTGGCCGTCGGACTGCCGCTCGGTCCGGTGGCATTCGCCGTGGCCGCGGTCCGGGCGCCCGAACGGCCGACCTTCCGCGTCGGCTTCGTCCCGGCGGTGATCGGCGCTGCGGTGCTGTTCGTGCCGATCACGCTCCTCGCCCTCGCCACGACCACGGACTCATCCTCGGGTGGATGGATGGCCGACACCAGCCCGATCGGAGCCGCGCCGACCGCGACGGACATCGCGACCACCGTCAACG
>JANMBS010000513.1:0-5158 GCA_031360525.1 Thermomicrobiales bacterium | reverse complement strand
GGCGTTCCGAGAGCACCTCGATACCCTCCACGCCATCGGTGTGGTGGGCGTTCGCGTGCGCGAGCCGGCCGATCTGGCCGATGTCAGCGGACTCATCCTGCCCGGTGGCGAGAGCACGACGATGCGCCAGCTCATCGAGCGCTGGGAGCTCCGTGACCCGATCCTCGATCTGGCCGATCGCGGCGCCCCGATCTTCGGGACGTGCGCCGGGATGATCGTGCTGGCCGCCGAGAGCGCGGGTGGCGAGCCACCGATCATGCCGCTCCTCGACGTGACCGTCGAACGCAACGCCTTCGGGCGCCAGCTCGACTCGTTCGAGGCGGATCTAGACGTGCCGGTCCTCGGCAGCACGCCGGTCCATGGCGTCTTCATCCGGGCACCGATCATCGAGCGCACCGGCCCCGAGGTCGACGTCCTGGCGCGACTCGACGACGGCCGGATCGTGGCCGTCCGGCAGCGCAACGTCATCGCCACCGCGTTCCACCCCGAACTTGCCGGCGAAACGCGCTTCCACCGCCTCGTGGCGGCGATGGCCTCCGAACACGACGATCCGGGTGAGGGCTCCGGCCGGCGGCCCCACCCGACCCGGCGGTCCCTGTCGGCGCGCCGTGAGGGCGCGGGCCGATGAGCGCGCTTCGAGCCCCGCGCAGCACCGGCAAGGTCCGGCCGGCCCGCCTCACCGACCTCGCCGCGCTGGGCGAGTTGTCGCGGCTGTGTCAGTCCGACGGCGCCGACACACGCTCGCTCGGGCTTCCGGTCAACGGCCCGCCGATCGGGGTGTTCAGCCTGTTCCGTCTCCCGCTCGGCGCCTTCCGCCCGAACGACCTGATGTTCGTCTACGAGGAGGCCGGCCGGATCGCCGGGCTCGTCCGCGTGGAGCGCGAGAGCGTCCGCGACGAGTGGACGATCGTGGAGCTCGATGCGGTCGGGATGGCCAACGCCGGCGAGATCCGCTACCGCCTCGTCCAGCAACTCCTGCGCGAGGGCGCGAAGCGCGGTGCCGCGCGCTTCCACGTCGCCTGCGCCGACGCCGACGGCAACGTCGAACTGCTGATGCAGGCGGGGTTCATGCGCTACGGCGAAGAGCGGGTCCTGTTCCGGGCGAGCGGGGAGGCCCTCCCCGAGCCGTGGCCCGTCGAGCGTGCTGCCGGCTGCGGCATCCGCCAGACGACGTCGCTCGACGCCCTACCGCTGTCCCGGCTGTACGCCGCCGCCACGCCCGCGCCGGTCGCCCGGCTCGAAGCCATCCGGCTCGCCGACTGGGAGCGTCAGGGGACCCACTGGCGGGTCCCGCGGTCCAGCCTCACGCCGATCCTGCGCTTCGCCGATGTCGAGGGCTTCGTCCAGGCCACGCCCGACGGCGGCAGGGACGGCACGCAACTCGATGGCTTCCTCCAGATCGGCGTGGCCAAGGAGGACCAGCCGCACTATCTCAAGCTCATCGCGCGTCCCGGGGCGAACGTGACCGACCTGCTGGACTTCGGCCTGGGCGAGATCGCGGCACGAAGGACCAAGGGCGACCATCGCCATGACCGCGGCGTCATCGCCCCGGTCCGGACCTACGAAGCACCGATCGATCGACGCCTGGAGGAGGCCGGCTTCGATTCGATCGCCAGCGTCAACCTGCTGATGAAGGAAACCCTCGTTCGTGTCGCCGAACCGGCCCTCGTGCCGGCCGGCGTCCGCTAAGCGGAGGCTCGCGTGGAATCACCTGAGCGCCCCCGAGAAACGATCGACGACCTCGACGCCCTGCTCCGTTCGCTCCCGCCCGAGATCGTGGCCGCGGTCAATGCGCTCCCGGATCGCAATGCGCTCATCGAGGTCGTCATGGACCTCGGCCGCCGCCCCGAAGCTCGCTTCCCGGACTCGGAGGTCAGCCTTCTCGACCGCGAGGTCGTCGAGGCCGACCTGGCCTTCGTCGTCGAGCACATCGGCCTGTTCGGTGACGACAACCGGGCCGGCATCGAACGTACCCTTCATCGAATCAGCGCGATCCGCAACCGGACCGGCAAGATCGTCGGGCTGACCTGCCGGATCGGGCGGGCGGTCTACGGCACGATCGAGATCATCAACGACTTCGTCGAGAGCGGGAAATCGATCCTGATCATGGGCCGGCCGGGGATCGGCAAGACCACGATGCTGCGCGAGGCGGCCCGCGTCCTTGCCGACGACATGGGCAAGCGCGTGGTCGTCGTCGATACCAGCAACGAGATCGCCGGCGACGGCGACATCCCGCACCCGGCCATCGGCAAGGCCCGACGGATGCAGGTCCGCACGCCCTCGCTCCAGCACGAGGTGATGATCGAGGCGGTCGAGAACCACATGCCCCAGGTCATCGTCATCGACGAGATCGGGACCGAGCTCGAGGCCCAGGCGGCGCGCACGATCGCCGAGCGCGGCGTCCAGCTGATCGGCACGGCCCACGGCAACAACCTCGACAACCTGATGCTCAACCCGACCCTGTCCGACCTGATCGGCGGGATCCAGAGCGTCACCCTCGGTGACGAGGAAGCGCGTCGGCGACGCACCCAGAAAAGCGTCCTCGAGCGCAAGGCGCCGCCGACCTTCGACGTCATCGTCGAGATCGTCGATCGCGAGCGGGTCGCGGTCCACGCGGATGTGGCCGACACCATCGACGCGATGCTGCGCGGCGACCAGGTCTCGCCCGAGCTGCGGTGGCGCGACGAGGAAGGTGTCCATCGCAGCCAGGGCCGGCCCCGGCCGTCGCCCAGGGAGCAACTCGGCGCCGAGCGGTTCGCAGGCTTGGTCGGTGCCGGCTCGTCGTGGCGGATGGAGCCGGGCTGGCGTGGCGACGGTGCGTACCGAAACGGCGGCTATCGCGAGGCCGAACGTGGCTCCGGGGTGCGACCAGGGTATCGCCCGGGTGCGACCGGTGGCTGGCGCTCGTCCCGTGGCGCCGGACGCGAACCCGCGACCCGTGGCCCGATCCCGGAGGACGGCTCACCCGGCGCCATGCCAGGTGAACGTTTCGCGTCATCCCCGGGCCCGGGCCGTGGACCTGCCGGTGTCGCGGCGGCGCCGTTCGTCGCCGGCGACATCGCCGACCGCGGGCCGCTCGAGCGCGGGGCTCTCGCGACAGCCGCCGAGACCCGGGCGCGCGAGGCTCGCGAACTCCAGCGGCAGAAGGCCTGGAGCGACCAGGCCAGCCGTGCCCTGTCCGCGATGAAGGCCGAGGACGGGACCGGACCTGTCAACGCCGACGAGCTAGACGACGACCTCGACCGGCTCCCGCTCGGCGCCGAGGAAGGCCCCGATGGCGGTACCGTGCTCGCCCCCGGCGGATCGTCGCTGCCGACCTTGCGCGTCCTGCCCCAGGGCATCAGCCGCAAGCGGCTCGAGCAGGCGATCCGCGACCTGCAGCTGCCGGTCGTCATCGCCCATGACATCGACGAGGCGGACGTCGTCATGACGCTTCGCAACGAGTACAAGCAGAAGACCCCGCTCCTGCGTGACGCCGAGGACCGCGCGGTCCCGATCTACGTCCTCAAGAGCAACACCATCCCGCAGATGCAGTCCAGCTTGACGTCGATCTTCTCGCTCGAGATCGACCCGCGCGAGGCGGCGATGCGCGAGACCGAGGACGCCATCGAATCGGTGCTGTCGTCGTCCGAGGCGGTCGAGCTGTCGCCGCAGAACGCGTACATCCGGCGCCTCCAGCACCAGATGGCCGAGCGTGCGAACCTCGTCTCGCGCTCGCGCGGCAGGGAACCGTATCGGCGCGTCCGGCTCTACCCGGACGCGGCGCGGAGCGGCTGGCGCTGACCGGTCCGCTGGGCCTCGAGCTGCGTGGCGGCCTGCGACGGGTCGCCCAGGGTTTGATCGCCTATGGGATCGTCGGGCTTGTCGTCGCCGCGACCTGCCTGGTCGCCCTGATCTGGGTCAACGGCCGGGTCGGTGGCCTGCGGACGGAGGCCGAGACAACGGTCGGCAACCTCGCGACGACCATGGACCGGACGGCCGCAGCGCTCCACGACGCGTCGACCACCGCCCAGAGCTTTACTGTGACGGTCCAGGAGTCGGCCACCGCGGTTTCGTCGACGGCCGCCACCATCACCGAGGTCCGGACCGGCCTGGAATCGCTCGAGGCACAGCTGCGCGCGGTCAGCATCCTGGGCGCCCAGCCATTGTCCGCCACGGCCGACGCCGTGGGCCGCATCCACACCAGCGTCGAGGGCCTCGACACGCGGCTCGACGCGATCGCGACCGGCCTCGACGGCAACCGCGACACGCTCGCCCGCAATGCCACCTCGCTCGGTCAGCTCGGCGACAGCGTGGAGGAGATGGCGACGCGTCTCGATTCGGGCGTCATCGAGGACTCGCTGGGTGATATCCAGAAGGTCATCGTGGTCCTCTTGCTGGTGTTCACGGCATGGGCGCTCGTGCCGGCGCTCGGGGCGCTCGTCGGAGGCCTGTGGCTGCGGCGCGAACTGGACCGTGCGGGCGCGGAGCCCCTTGACCAGGCGCCCTGAGGTTCTGGAGGGATCGTCGATGAACAAGATCGGGGCTGCGGTCTGGGCGACCGGACGCGGCGGCAAGGTGATCGTCGAGGCCGGCCTGACCCGGCCTTGGCTCGACTTCCGCGGCGGGATCGTCTACTCGCACGCCAAGGAAGGCCTGGACCTGGGTGAGGCCTGCGGGCTCGACGTCAGACTCGGTGCTCCGGTCTCGACGGACGTCGATGCGGTCCTGGCCCGACCGGACATCGACGTTGTGTTCTACGCGGGGATCGGGACGCCCGCTGAGGTCGCCGCAGCCTGCCTGCGCGCGAACCACGCCGGAAAGGACGCGATCACGATCTCGGGCCTCGTCCATCCGCGAACGATCCTGGGTCCGGACGCGGCCGCGGAGCTCGACGCCAGCTCGCGCGCTTCGGGCCGGCGGATCGTCGGCACCGGTCTGTGGGACTACCTGACGGTCACACTGCCCCTGGCAGCACTGTCCAATGTCCTGACCTTCGACGAGATCCGGCTGGAGCGCGTCGCGGACACGACCCTGTGGGGGCACGGGATCCTGCGCGATGAGGGCGTCGGGGGAGGGATCGAGGCCGCGGGCGGCGGGTTCATGATGCGTAACTTCCTTGTCGAGGCCCTGATGTTGCTCGCCGAATCTGCGGGCCTGGAGATCGACGAGCCTGTCT
>JANMBS010000075.1:0-1772 GCA_031360525.1 Thermomicrobiales bacterium | reverse complement strand
ATCGACGAGGTCGTGACGGCGAGCGACAGATGGGTGGCCGTCTCGACCAGGAATCCGATCCGCACGATGTCGCCCAGTGAGAATCGACGCGTCATTCGGCCGTACGAGATGGCCCCGACGATGCCGCCGAGGGCGACCGCGCTAGTCAGGAGGCCGAACCCTACGGGACCCAGGCCGAGCCGCTCGCTCGCGTAGAGCACCAGCACCGCGAAGGCTGCTCCGAAGGTGACATTGAACGTGAAGATGGTCAGGGCCAGCGTGCGCATCGGTGGATTTGCGAGGAGCCAGCGGATCCCGTCGCTCATCTCGGTCCGCAGGCTCGAGGCTTCGGGTCGCTGGGTCATCGCGCTGGTGACGACTCGTGAGACGAGCAGCGCGCCCAGCACGAAGCAGACCGCATTCGTCGCGAATGGGAGAGCCATGCCCGCCGCGAACAGGAAGGCGCCGATCGGAGGAGCGACGAGCTGGTTGGTCAGCAGGAACGCGCCTTGCAGCCTCGCGTTGGCGAGGCCGAGATCCTCTCGGGCCACGAGACCGGGCAGGAGCGTGCTGCTCGCCGAGTCCGCGAACGTCTCGGCAGTGCCCAGGACGAACAAGGTGACGAGCACGACCACGATGCTCACGTTCCCGGTGGCGATCGTGGCGACGAGAACGACCAGCGCGAAGGCGCGGACGAGGTCGACGACGATGACCATCCGGCGTCGGTCGAACCGGTCCGCGAACGCGCCACCCAGGACGCCGAAGATCAGGGTCGGGAGGTATCCACTCAGGACCGCCATCGAGACCAGGAACGGGTCGCTCGTCTGCGACGCCACCAACAGCGGACCGGCCGCGAGCACGATGCCGTCGCCGGTGTTGTTGACGACGGCGGCCGCGAGGAGCCAGCGGAAGCTTCGCCCGAGCCGTGCAGGGGCGATGGTCTCGGTCGGTCGGGCGATGAGTTCTGACACCGGCGGCAGGATACCAACGGGTATGGCGTGCGATTCGCCCCCGCGTCCGACCTGCGGGCTAGCCGGCCTGGGCGGGTGCAGGCGCCCTCGTGAAGCGCTCGGCGGCCGCCTCGATCATGGCGTCCGTGGCGGTCAAGGAGATCCGGAACCAGCCCGGCATCGAGACGGTGGTGCCGGGCAGGATGTAGAGGTCCTCGGCGGCCATCCGCGCCACGAACGCCTCGTCGTCAGGATCCGGGCTGCGGGCCATGATGTAGAAGGTCCCCTCAGGGATGGTCGGCTCGTAGCCACGCTCCGCGAGGACCGGGACCAGCCGGTCGCGCCGGCGGCGCAGGGCGTCGAGGTCGACGCACAGATGCGCGAAGTCCGGCAACGCCCGTTGCAGGACGTTGTTCGGGAACCCGAAGCCGTTGACGAAGCGCGCGAGCGTCGCTGCCGTGCGGAGCGGTTCTGGGTCCGGGATCCTCGGCGAGATGGCCAGGTAGCCGATCCGCTGGCCGGGCGCCAGGAGCTGCTTGCCGTACGAGTAGAGGATCAGCGTGTGGTCGTAGTGCTCGGCCGGGCTGGCCGCCCGCTGACCGTCGAGCACGATCTTGCGGTACGCCTCGTCCGACAACAGGTAGATCGGCCGCCCGAATCGCGCTGAGGCGGCATGCAGGACCTCGGCGATGGCATCGAGTTCGGCCGCATCGAGGATCCGACCCGAGGGGTTGTGCGGCGTGTTGATGAGGACAGCACGGGTCCGCGGCGTGATCGCGTCGGCGAGTCGCTGTGGATCCGGCGAGAACCGCGGCGGGTCGAGGGTGAGGGTGACCGGCATGG
>JANMBS010000496.1:0-3467 GCA_031360525.1 Thermomicrobiales bacterium | reverse complement strand
GGCCAAGGAGCAGCTTGATGGTCGTCGTCTTGCCGGCGCCGTTGGGACCGAGCAGGCCGACCAGTTACCCGCGTCCCACGGTCAGGCTGAGTCCGTGGAGCGCGACCGTTCGGTCGTAGGCCTTCGCCACGCCGTCGAGCTCGATCGCGGGCGTTGACACGCTAGCTGTCACAGGTCGCCATCACGGTTCGGGCATCGATCCCAGAGAGGAAGAGATGGAGAGGTCAGTCATGTTCGACATCGAGTGCCCATGGTGCGCCGGTCCGGCAACCGTCGAGGTCGCCCAGCGCGACGAGTTCGACTGCGCCGGATGCGCCATCCGCGTCGAGGTCGTAGCGACCGCGGTCAGCGACCCGCTGGCGCGCGCCGCCTGAGGTCCGCAACTCACCGGGGAACCAGGGACGCCCGTCGCATCGCTGCGACCGGGGCGAAGACGAGGCTGATCGCTGCGACCGCGACGCCGATGATCGCGATCGTGGTGGACCCGCTGGTCAGGTCGATCAGCGCGCCGCCGACGAGCAGGCCGACTGGCTGGAGCCCGAGCGATATCGTCCGAGCCGTGCTGCCGATCCGGCCCAGCAGGTCGTCGGGTGAGTAGGCCGTTCGCAGCGTGATGTATGTCACGAGCACCATCGACTGGGCGATCCCGGCCACGAACGCGACGGCGACCTGGATCGGGATCTCGACCGAGACCGCGAGGATGACCAGGGCGAGGCCGATCACGAGATTGCCGCCGAGCAGGATCTCGGCAACCCGGCCCCGCCCGATCCGGCGGGCCGTCAGGAGCGATCCGAGGACCGTGCCGACACCGAACGAGGCGAGGATCAGGCCGAGGACCGACGGTGGATCGCCGAGGTCGCGGGTGACATGGACGGCGAGGGCGGTCACCAGCGGTGCGAGCAGGATCGAGGTCGCTCCCCAGAACAGGATGACCGTCCGGAGGGTCGGGTTTGTCGCGATGAAGTCGATGCCCTCGCGGATCTCGGTCAGCAATCGGCGGCGCGGGCGGTCGACGGGGGCGCGAAGGTCGCGTCGGACGAAGAACAGGCCGAGCCCCGAGAGCGCGAACGACACGGCGTCGATGGCCAGCGTCGGACCCGGCCCGATGGTCGCGGCCAGCACGCCGGCGATGGCCGGCCCGACGATATAGCCCATCGAGTAGATCGCCTCGAAGGAGGAGTTCGCCTGGCCCACCTGGCTGCGGCCGACGAGCGCCGGCACCGACGCGGTGTAGCCCGCCAGGAAGAACGATCGAAGGATGCTCATCGGCGCCGCCACGACAAGGATGACCGCCATGGTCGGGCCGCCGAGGGCGACCGAGACCGGGATGAGGGCGGTCAATCCGGCCCGACCGAGATCCGCCAGGAACATCATCCGCTTGCGGTCGCTGCGGTCGGCGATGGCACCTGCGACCATCCCGAGGAAGAGGTCGGGCAGCGTCTGGAGCGCCCCGACGATGCCCATCGCGAAGCCCGACCCGGTCAGAGCCAGCACGAGCAGCGGCAGGGCCGTGAAGCTGACGCCGCCGCCGAGCGACGAGATCCCCTGGCTGGCGAGGAGGACCTTGAAGTCGCGGTTCTGGGCGAGCGGGACATCGATCGGCTCGACGAGCGGCTGGGCGGCCGCCTCTGAGGACATCACCGGATGGTACTGAGGGCACCGGTGTGACGTCGGACGCCGCGCCGCGCCGGGACGGGACCGCGAGCCGCGCCGCCGCGTAGGATTCGGTCGTGGACCCCCTCGCGGATGCGACCGATCGACTGATCCAAGCCGGGCGACGGCTCGGGGCCAGGGGCCTCATCTCTGCCGGGGAGGGCAACCTTTCGGTCCGGCTCGACGCGGATCGCCTGCTGGTGACGCCGGCGGGTCTGCGCAAGGACGAGCTGGCGCCCGACGACCTCGTCGTGGTCTGGGTCGACCACCCGGAGCGCGACGCCGTGTCGCGCAGCGGTCGCGGGCCCACCTCTGACCTGGCGATCCACATCGCGGTCCACGCGGCCCGCCCCGACATCGGCGCGGTGGCTCATGCCCACCTGCCTGCCGCGATGGGGCTGACCCTGGCCGGCGAGGTGCCCGATCCGGCGGCACTCCCCGAGACGGCACTGTTGCTCCCACGGCTCCCATTCCTGTCACTCGGGATCCCTGGCAGTGCGGAACTGGCCGGCCGTGTCGCGGGGGCGTTGTCCGAGCCTGGCGAGCCGCCGGAGCCGCTCGCCTCGGCGGTCCTGCTCGAGCGCCATGGCGCGGTCGCGGTCGGGCGCGATCCCCAGCACGCAGTCGATCGCCTGGAGCTCGTCGAGGTGCTCTGCCGGACCTGGCGCGACGCCCTCCTGATTCGCGCGGCGAGGGCGTCGCTCGGTATGGTTGGCGAGCCCAGCCCAGGGTCGCAGTCGGAGGGACTATGAACGCACGGGTCTACCTGGCCGAGTTGCTCGGCACGTTCCTGTTCATGATGATCGGTTACACGTCGTTGGCCGCGATCGGCGCCTCTGCGGCGCCGGTTCCGGGGCTCCTGGTGGTGCCGTTCTCATTCGGTTTCGGCCTGCTGGCCGCGATCTTCGCCTTCGGTCACATCTCCGGGGCGCACTACAACCCGGCGGTCACGGTCGGCATCGTGCTCGACGGTCGATTGCCGGCGGTCCAGGGCGCCGGCTACATCATCGCCCAGATCATCGGTGCGCTCGGCGCCGCAGCGGTCGTGGCCGCGACGCTCGGTCAGCCGACGGTGACGGCCGGCATCACCAAGCCGGGGGCAGGCGTCAGCGACGTGAGCGCCCTCGTCCTCGAGACGGTGTTCACCGCGCTCTTCGTGGTCGTGATCCTGGCATCGACGAAGCGTGCCCCGGCCCTGGCCCCGCTGGCCATCCCGCTCACCCTGGTCGCGATCCACTTCTCGATCGCCACGGTCACCGGGTCGTCGGTCAACCCGGCACGGTCGATCGGCTCCGCGCTCGTCGGCGGCGACCTGACCGGGCTGTGGATCTACCTGGTCGGCCCGATCATCGGCGGCGTCATCGGCTGGGGCGTCTATCGCGGGGCGAACAACCCGGCCGATCCTGACGACGTCGTCCTGGCGACGGAGGTCGAGATCCACTCCTAGATGGAGTTGCTGGACTCATCCCCGCCCGTTATGCATCTGACGCATCAAATCCCGACTGTACGCGCTTGGCGCCCGATCAATTCCGTCAGATTCGACCCACCGCCACGCTCGTTCGACCCGATGTCGATGAGTGAGCTGCATATCGCGGGGCCGCGGGACCTCGCCTAGAGATCCTCGAGGCTGAACCTGCGGGCGTTGCCCATCTGTGCCCAGACGCGGGCCTGGGTGACCGCCAGCATCTGACGGATGTGGTTCCGGTCGTGGTGGACCCATTCGCCGAGGAGCTCGTCGACGCGCAGCGGGCCGACCATCGGGTGCATCCCGACGCGTGGCATGTCGGGCGCGCCGAGACTCCGGACGAGGCCCA
>JANMBS010000067.1:0-4636 GCA_031360525.1 Thermomicrobiales bacterium | reverse complement strand
CTGCCCTGTATCGCTGGCGCTCTGCGCCGGAGCCTACTGACGTCCGCGGCTCGCGCCGCTTCGTTGTTCGGTCCGGAGGCTCCCGGGGCCATTCCCTCGTCGTCGTCACTCCGGTTCGCACCAACCACCGGATCTCTGGATCGACACGCGACGGGTACTCGTCCCGTTCACAGCCCGACTCTTCGTGATGTCCGCGGAGTATGGGCACCAGCGGCGAGAGGCGTCAAGCACCCTGCAACCGCCGGCGGCAGTCAGGCCACCCTGGCGTATGGCGTCCAGAGCCGCGTGGCGTCCATGCCGGGAAGCGGTGCCCCGGTGACGGTCTCGATGCCATCGACGAAGGCGACCACGAGCTCCTCGTCGAGTTGGGTCCCGGCAGCGTCTTCGAGGCGGCGCAACGCTTCGGCCACGTCGAGTGCCTTACGGTACGGCCGCGTCGTGGTCATCGCAGAAAAGGCGTCCGAGACGGCCAGGATCCTCGCGATGAGCGGGATGTCGGCGCCGGCAAGCCTGTCGATGTAGCCGGCCCCGTCCCAGCGCTCGTGGTGGTGGCGGACCCCGGCCCGGATGAGGTCCACGTCGGGCAGGTCGCGAACGATCATGTCCCCGAGCACGACATGCTGCTGGACGATCTCGTACTCCGCCGTAGTCAGCTTGCCGGGCTTGCGCAGGATGTGGTCGGGGATCCCGATCTTTCCGACGTCGTGGAGGAGGCCGGCGACGCGGACGGTCTGGATGAAGTCCGGCTCGGCGCCCATCCTCTCGGCCAGGAAGACGCTATAGCGGGCCACGTCTCCCGAGTGGCGCTTGGTGTAGCGATCCTTGGTGTCAACCGCGAAGATCAGGCCCTGATAGACGTCGAAGGTGCGCGTCTCCGGCTCCGGTGCGACATCCTGACCGGCGTAGCGGATCGCGTCGCCGCCGCTGGCCTTGGCCTCCTGGAGGGTCAGCGCGGTGGTCGTCAGGAGCTCGGTCACCGATTCGCCGTGGTCCGGGAACGTGCAGAAGCCGACGCTGACCGTCAGCGGCAGCCGTTCCGAGGAGTCGAACTGGAGCGCGTGATCGGCCAGCGCCGTCCGTGCCCGCTCGAGTTGCACGCCGAGGAGATCGATCGTGCCGGCCGGCGCGAGGAGCAGCAGTTCGTCTGGGCCGTAGCGACCGAGGATGACGCCAGCTGGCATGTCGCGCCCGAACATCTCGACGATCGTGAGGAGCGCCCGGTCGCCCGCAGCGTGACCGTACGTCTCGTTGAGCAGCCGGAAGTTGTCGATGTCGACCAGCGCGACGGCGAATGTGGTGCCATTGTCTCGGGCTCTGTCCACCGACCGGGCGACGGCATCGACCAGGGCGCCGTGGTTCAGCGTGCCGGTCAGCGGGTCGCGCTCGGTCGAGTCGATGAGCGCCTGGGTCTGCCGAGTGATGCGGCCCTGCGCCGACCGGAAGACGAGGAACAGGGCGAACGCGGCAACCAGGGCGGCCGACAGGGTCACGATCACGACGTTGCGGCGTACCTCGTCGAGCTGCGCGAGGATCGGCACCGCGTCGCGCCAGACACCGACGATACCGACGACCGTGCCGTCGAGCCGGAGTGGGAAGTACTCACGGACGACAGTCGAGGTCGCGAGGGCGGGACCGGCGACATCGCTCGCACCGACATCGACGATGTCGACGACCGCCGACTCACCCGTCGACGCCCGGTCGAACGCATCCGATGGCGGCGCAGCCGCTCCCCGCAGTGTCGGATCGTCGGCGTAGAGCACCGTCCCGTCGGGTCGCCTGACCTCGACGCGCAGGATGCTCTCCGGCGCGACCAGCGTCCCCAATTGATGTTCGATGACGGCCTGGCGCTCACCGGGCAGCGAGCCGGCAGCGAAATCGTCGGGCGAGACGAAGCTCGTCACGAAGGCGCGGACGACCGTGGTGTCGGTGCTCACGATCGAGCTCAGGGTGTTGGTCGAGAAATACGCCGAGACCATGACGGCCTGGGCGGTGGCGGTCACCCCGACGATCATCAGGAAGATGCCGTAGACCAGGATCAGCACGACAGGGCGGCGGACACGGGCCGACCTGCCGAACGGGCTCGAGACGAGTCCTGGGGCGACCGTTGACATGGCACAACCCTAGGTTCCCTCCCGTGGGGAGTACCCGTGACGAAAGTCCCATCGCAGGTCACACCAGGACCCGCCGCGACTTCCTAGAGCGGGCCTCGCACGGCCGGTTGGAAGCCGTCGCAGAGCAGGACCGGAAGCGCCGGGTAGCGCGGGTAACGCGGGTCGGTGGCGGAGCGTTCGCAGAGGCGGAACACCGACCCACGCGAAGTCTCGATCCGGCGTGCGTAGCGGCACGTCCCGCACAGGCCGGCGGGCGGAGCGGGCGGATCGAGTCTCGGGTCCGAGGGCGTCACCCGCCCAGCGTATCGGTCAGGTCGGCGTCGAGCGGCGACGGGTCTCCATCGGACGACCGTCGCCGCGCAACCAACGCCTGACGAGCGGCAACCAGATCAGACCGCCGAAGACCTGGGCCAGCCCGATCAGCAGGAGCAGGAAACCCGGCACCGTGAGCAGGATGGTCGGCACGACCCACTCGATTCCCATGCCGATCGTCCCGAACGACCCGAACGCGATCGGACCGACCTTGGAGGATCCGTCCGCCAACTCAGCCGGTGCCACGCTCAGACCGGGTGGGAGCGGGCCGCTGCCACCGCTGGACGAACCGACGGCGACCACGCCTGGACCGCTGGACGCGGACGGTTCGGGCGCCTGCGACGGACCGATCGAGGCGTTGGGTGCCGGCGTCGGAGCGGTCGTGGGGCCGCCGATCGGCGTGGGAGTCGGGCCTGGCGTCGTGCCCGGGAGCGGAGGCAAGGTCGGGATCGGCGTCGGGGTCGGGAGTCCGATCGTGGGCAGCGGCAGGGTCGGCAGGGTCGGCAGGGGGAGCGTTGGCAGAGCCGGCGTCGGCGTCGGCGTCGGCGTCGGCGTCGGCGTAGGTGTCGGAGTCGGAGTCGGAGTCGGAGTCGGAGTCGGTGCCGGGCTGGGTGTCGGGCTCGGGGTCGGGCTCGGGGTCGGCGTCGGTGCGGGCTTCCGCTTGACCCTGATCGTGACGGTGACCGCGAGGAGTGCTGCTGAGGTGTCGTCGTACGGACGATACGTGAACGAATCGGTGCCGCTGAAGCCACTGTCCGGCTGGTATCGGATACGACCCTCCGCGCGCAGCTCGAGGACGCCGTGCGACGTGCCGCTCTCGAGCTTGGCGTAGATCGTCGGGCTATCGAGGTCGATGTCGTTGGCGAGGACCCCGGGCGCGTCGACGTCCAGCCGCGTCTCGTACGGGGTCGTATACGAATCCGCGACGCCGACCGGGGGCACGTCAAGGACGGCGAGGAGGCGCGGCGAAGATGCCGCCACCGCGGCCGGGCTGAGGATGACGGTCAGGGCGACGAGCGCGGCAGCCGCGCCCGACCCAAGCCGTCGGAAGAAGCGATCCAAGACCGCTGGACCTCCTGCACGACGATGCGTCGAGTGTGCAGGGCAGAAAGGGCTATCCCTACCAGCCGAAGGTCCTGGTCCGTGCCGTCGACCGGCCCAGTGTCCGGACGCACCGGACCGCGATCGGGTCGATATCGGCGGAGAGGGTGGGATTCGAACCCACGAAGTCTTTCGACTCAGCGCTTTTCAAGAGCGCCGCCATCAACCGCTCGGCCACCTCTCCGGCGGTCAGGATACCAGCGGCGATCGAGGGTCCGGTCCCGACCCGTCCGGCTCTGGCTCTCCTCCGCGGCCTCGCACCGGGTATCCTCGGAGGGCTCGCCGACACCGGCACACTGTCTCGAGGGATGCGCCATGACCACGACCGACGCCTTCGTCGTCCAGCGGATGGGATCCGAGGAAGGCCCGTTCTCGCTCCAGGATCTCGCCACGCAAGCCCGGGCAGGCGTGCTCAAGTCCACCACGATGGTCAAGCGGGCCAGCGGGACCGGGGCGTGGTTCCTGGCTTCGGAGCTGCCCGGGGTCTTTTCCGACCGGGACTGGCTGTCGACCCTGCTGATCTCCTTCTTCGCGGGCTGGTTCGGCATCGACAGGTTCTACCTTGGCTACACCGGCCTCGGCATCCTCAAACTCATCACCCTGGGCGGCTGCGGCATCTGGTATCTCGTTGACCTGATCCTCATCGCCATGGGCAACCTCGACGATTTCCAGGGTCGACCGCTGCGCCGGACGTGATCGATCGGCGCGGGGTGGCGGCCGTCCTGGTCGCCGGCGCCATCGTCCTGCCACGCACCGTCCTTCGCGACTCGCCCGTCATCTGCCCTTTCCGGCGTGTGATCGGTCTGCCCTGTCCCGCGTGCGGCCTCACCAGGTCGTGGCAGGCGGCCGCCCATCTCCGCATCGGGGACAGTCTCGGCTATCACCCGCTCGGGGCTGCGACGTTGCTCGCCGGCCTCGCGATCGCGCTCGACGGCGGGGACGGCACGCCACGCCTGGTCAGGCGTCGCGACGTGCAGCTGTCCGCGGGCGCCATCTGGATGGCGACCTGGCTTTGGAGGCTGATGCGCTCGACCGCGGTCTGATCGCGGCCAGTGACCTCAGGGGGCCGGCGACGCCGTCGGGTTGAGCAGCCCCTTGAGATCGAAGATCGA
>JANMBS010000411.1:0-5832 GCA_031360525.1 Thermomicrobiales bacterium | reverse complement strand
GCAGCACGTCGTCTCCGCCGAGCACGACCCCGATGTTCTGGTCGTAGAACGCGTAGCGACGCACGAAGACAGAATCGCCGACCTCTCTCCACTGAGCCATCGCGGCATGGTAATCGGGCAAACGGATCTGGCCTGCCATGTCGCGTACCCTGCCCACATGTCGTCCATGATCAGCCACGTCACAGCAGCCGATGGCACGGATCTGCTCGTGCGCGAGTGGACCGCCGGGCCGTCGGCGGGCTCGCCGAGGGCCTCGGTCCTGCTAGTACACGGCCTCGGCGAACATTCTGGCCGGTACGAGCATGTCGGTCACCAGATGGCCGCAGCCGGCCTCGACGTCCATGCCTACGATCACCGGGGGAATGGCGGCTCGGGCGGGCGGCGCGGCCATGTCGACCGCTGGGCGCAGTATCACGACGACCTCGCGGAGCGGCTCGCGGCCGTCCGAGCATCGGACGACGGCCGCGCGATCGTCCTTTACGGCCATTCGATGGGCGGCCTCATCGCCCTTGGCTATCTCCTGACCGATCGTCCCAAGCCGGACCTGGTGGTGCTCTCCTCGCCGGGCCTGGACTCCACGCTCGCAACGTGGAAGAAGACCCTCGCCCCGACCCTGGCGCGGATCGTCCCCACGCTCGCGGTCCCGAACGGGATCGACGGCTCGACGCTCTCCCGCGACCCGGCCGTGGCCGCGGCGGTCGGCGCCGACCCACTAGCCACCAAGGCGAGCACCACACGCTTCGGGGCCGAGGCGCTCACCGAACAGGCACGCGTCCGACGCGGGTACGCCGGGCTGACGCTGCCGACCCTCGTCCTCCACGGCCTCGACGACGGGCTCGTCCCGGCAGGGGCGTCCGAGATCCTGGGCTCGCTCCCGAACGTGGAACGGCGGACCTACCCTGGCCTCCGCCACGAGCTGCACAACGAGCCCGAGGGACCGGCGATCGTCGGCGAGATCATCGACTGGATCCGGGCCCGGACCGCCGAGCGTGCTACGATTCGCTCCTAACTGAATACCGCCTCCGGGGAGCGCACGTGCGCTGAGAGTGTGGCCAAGCCACTGACCCGCGGAACCTGATCCGGCTAGTACCGGCGAAGGAAGCAGGCCCGTCGACTCGTTGACGCCGTCCCCGTTCTTTCGGAGACGGCGTTCGCATTCCGAGTCGAACGCGGAGACCTGAACGATGTCCAGCCTGGATCGCACGGCCGCATGAAGCGGATCTTTGGTGCGGCGCTGACCCTCGGGCTCGTGGCTGCCTGCGGTCCGGGGGCCGCCGGTCCATCCCTGACCGACCCGTCCGCGGTGCCGTCGCTGGCCGCACCATCTCCGTCGGCCGCCGGGTCGCCGAGTCCGGCCGCGCCGCTCGGGACCGTCCGGCTCGCCCTGGACTGGACCCCGAATACCAACCACACGGGGTTCTACGTGGCCGCCGCCAACGGCTGGTACGAAGGGGCGGGCGTCGACCTCCAGATCCTGCCCTATGCCAGCACCACCCCCGAGGCGCTCATCGCGGCGGGCCAGACCGAGTGCGGCATCAGCTTCCAGGACTCGCTGACCTTCGCCGCGGCCGCCGGCGCACCGGTCGTCTCGGTGATGGCCATCCTCCAGCACACGGCGCAGGACATCGCGGTCCTCGCGTCCTCCGACATCACTCGGCCGAAGGATCTCGACGGCCGCGTCTACGCGGGCTTCGGCTACCCGAACGAGGAACCGACGCTCAAGAGCGTGATCAAGGCAGACGGGGGCACGGGCACGTTCAAGACCGTCACGCTCGAGACCGCCGCCTACGACGCGCTCTATGCCAAACGTGCCGATTTCGTCATCACGTTCGCGGCCTGGGAGGGCATCGCAGCGAAGGAACGGGGCATCGCGCTGCGGACGTTCAAGTTCGGGGACTACGGTTTCCCTGACTTCTACCAGGTCGTCCTGGCCTGCGACGGCCGCTGGCTTGCGGCCCATTCCGACCTCGCCCGTGCCTTCGTCGGTGCGACGGTCCGGGGTTTCGAACTCGCCGCGCAGGACCCCGATCGGGCGGCCGCCCTGCTGGTCGCCCAGAACCCCGGCGTCTTCGACGGCGATCCCGCCCTGCCTCTCGCAAGCCAGCAGTTCCTTGCAGCGGGCGGCTTCCTCCGCAACGAGAACGGGGCGGTCGGTCGCCAGACCCTCGCCAAATGGCACGGTTACTCGGGCTTCCTCTTCGACCAGGGCCTCCTGGCTGGGCCGGATGGCAAGCCCCTGACCACTGCACCCGACTATCAGGCGCTGTTCACCAACGACTTCCTGCCGTGAGGCCGACCCGCCTGCGCCGTTGGGGGCCACCGATCGCCCTGGCCGGGATCGTCGTCCTGGTCTGGGAGGGATACGTCCGCGTTGCCGGGATCGATCCCATCACGCTGCCGGCGCCGTCGCGCGTGCTCACGGCCTTGTGGGACTTCCGCCAGGCGGCGGTCGGTCATCTCGTCCCGACGCTGGTCGAGGCGATCGTCGGCTGCAGCCTGTCGGTCGTTCTGGCCACTGCTGCGGCCATCGCTCTCGACCGCTGGGAACCGGTCCGGCGGGCGGTCGAACCGCTGCTCGTGACGAGCCAGACGATCCCGGTGGTGGCGATCGCGCCGCTGTTCGTCATCTGGTTCGGGTTCGGCCTGCTGCCCAAGATCCTCATCGTGGTGCTGGTCACTTTCTTCCCGGTCACCATCGCCCTGCTCGACGGTTTCGGGCGGGTCGAACCTGAAGCGATGGACCTGATGCGATCCCTTGGCGCGACCGCCCGCCAGACGTTTCGGCAACTGCGTTGGCCGGCAGCCCTGCCGTCGCTCTTCACAGGTCTCCGGATCAGCGTCGTATACGCCGTCATCGGCGCCATCTTCGGTGAGTACGTCGGTGCCACCGAGGGCCTCGGCATCTGGATGAAGCTGTCCCAGAACAGCTTCCGGACCGACCTCGTCTTCGGGGCGATCCTGCTGACGGCGATCGTATCCGTTGCGCTCTACCTCGGCGTCGGGTTGGTCGAACGCCTCGTCGTTCCCTGGTCGCCGGCCGAACGCCGGCGACGCAGCCTGGCCGAGAAATCAAGCGCCTCGTCCGCGATGATCGTCGTGTGACAGACGCGAAGACCATCGTCTTCTTCCCCGAGGGTGCGTTCGGGCCGACGAATAACTGCGTCGGGATCGGACAGGTCCTTCGCGCGCGCGGCCACCGGGTCGTCTTCATCGTCGAGGAATCGTTCGCCGGGACGCTCGAGGCGAAGGGCTTCGAGGAGCGACTGATGCGGCTCGGGCCGAAGCCAGACGCGGACGAGATCCCCGGCCAGTTCTGGATCGACTTCATCCGCGACACGGCGCCGGTCTTTCGCAAGCCGACGATCGAGCAACTGGGCGAGTTCATCGCCCCGACCTGGCGCGCCCTCGTCGACGGCGCGATGTACGTCCATTCGCGCCTGACCGAGATCATCGATGAGCTCGCCCCAGACGTCATCGTCGAGGACAATGTGGTCGGATTCCCGGCGCTGGCCGCGTCCGGGCGGCCATGGGTCCGCATCGCATCGTGCAATCCCGCCGAGATCAAGGATGCGGCCGTCCCGCCGTTCTCGTCGGGCTATCCGGTCGGCGACCGCGGCGACTGGCCGGCCTTCCTGGCCGAGGTCGACCGGACCCACCGCGACCTGTGGGAGGAGTTCGACACCTTCAGCCGCGAGCACGGCGATGCCGGGCTCAGCTACGGCCCGCATGGCCCGGATCTCATCTCGGAGTCGCCGTGGCTCGACCTGTATAGCTACCCTGCCGAGGTGGACTACGCGCGCCAGCGCTCGCTCGGGCCGGCGTGGCATCGGCTGGACTCGACGGTCCGCGCGCCCGAGGCGACCTGGCAACTACCCGAACACCTCCGCAACCGGGATGGCGCGCTGATCTATCTGTCGCTGGGCAGTCTCGGTTCCGCGGACGTGGCCCTGATGCAGCGCCTGGTCGACCTGCTCGCGACCACCGAACACCGGGTCATCGTCTCGAAGGGTCCGCTCGCCGACCAGATCACCCTCCACGACAACCAGGCGGGCGAAGGCTTCCTGCCGCAACCCGCGATCTTGCCCGGGGTCGACCTGGTCATCACCCATGGCGGCAACAACACCGTCACCGAGGCGTTCCACCACGGCAAGCCGATGATCGTCCTGCCGCTCTTCTGGGACCAGGTGGACAACGCTCAGCGGATCGACGAGACGAGGTTCGGCCGCCGACTCGCGACGTACGACTTCCGGGACGAGGAGTTGACCGACGCCATCGACGAGTTGCTGGCGGACGGAGCTCTGGCGCGCCGGCTGATCGCGATGTCGATGCGAATCAAGGCGACCAGGGGGACCATTCGCGCGGCCGATCTGATCGAGCGCGTCGCCCGGACCGGGGAACCCGTACTGGCCGACTAGCGTGCCCGACCCACTCGCCGGGACGGGCCTTTGCGGCGGGGTACGATGGCGGGACAATCAGCCCCTTGTCACGTGATGTTCCGGAGGGTTCCTCAGATGACCGACGTCCTCGAGCGCGTCAAGACCTATCAGCAGTTCATCGGGGGCGAATGGGTCGATTCGGCGTCGGGCGAGACGCTCGACGTCGAGAACCCGGCAGATGGCAAGGTCATCGCCAAGGTCCAGGCGTCCAACGCCGAGGACGTCGACCGAGCCGCGAACGCAGCGGCGACCGCGTTCGAGAAGTGGCAGCACACCACCCCGGGCGAGCGCAGCGTCATGCTGCTGAAGTTAGCCGACGCCATCGAGGGGCGCGCCGACGAGCTCGGCCGTCTCGAGTCGAAGAATGCCGGCAAGCCGGTCGTCGCCGCGATCGAGGAGATCCCTGTCGTCGTCGACAATCTGCGCTTCTTCGCTGGCGCGGCGCGGGTCATGGAGGGCAAGGCGGCCAACGAGTACATGGCCGGCCATACGTCCATGATCCGGCGCGAGCCGGTCGGCGTGGTCGCCTCGATCGCCCCCTGGAACTACCCGATCATGATGGCCGGCTGGAAGATCGGCCCGGCCCTCGCCGCGGGCAACGCGGTGATCCTCAAGCCCTCGGCGCGGACGCCGCTGACGGCCCTCGTCCTGGCCGAGATCGCTTCCGAGATCCTGCCCCCCGGCGTGCTGAACGTCATAACCGGGACCGGCGCGACGATCGGCGACCCGCTCGTCGGCCACCCCAAGGTCGGGATGGTCTCCGTCACCGGCGACACCGACACCGGCAAGCACATCGCCAGGGTCGCGGCCGACCGGGTCAAGCGGCTCCACCTCGAGCTCGGTGGCAAGGCGCCGGTCATCGTCTTCGACGACGCCGACATGGAGGCCGTCATCGAGAACATCAAGCTGTTCGGCTACTGGAACTCCGGTCAGGACTGTACGGCGGCCTGCCGCATCATCACCGGCCCAAAGATCTATGACTCGTTCGTGGCCGACCTCGCCGACGCGGTCAAGTCGATCAAGTGGGGCGACCCCGCCGAGGGCGACGACATCGAGATGGGCTCGCTCATCGCCGGTTCGCAGGCCGACAAGGTCGAGGGGATGGTCGAGCGGGCCAAGGACGGCGCCGAGATCGTCGCCGGCGGACATCGGCCCGACCGGCCGGGCGCCTACTACGAGCCGACCGTGATCGCCGGCCCGGACCAGCGCAGCGAGATCGTCCAGGACGAGGTCTTCGGACCGGTCGTCAGCGTCCAGCGCTTCAGCGACGAGGATCAGGCGATCGCCTGGGCGAACGACGTCCGGTTCGGGTTGGCTGCCTCCGTCTGGACGAGCGATGCCGGTAAGGGCATGCGCGTCGCGAAGGCGATCCAGTTCGGAACGGTCTGGATCAACG
>JANMBS010000369.1:0-11904 GCA_031360525.1 Thermomicrobiales bacterium | reverse complement strand
CGGCTGTCGGGTTACGTCGTCGGCTTCCTGCCGATCGGCCTCGCCGGCTTCCTGTTCATCGCCGCCCCGAACTTCATGGATGCAATGTTCCTCAATCCACCCGCGGTGCTCGGCCTCCCGGCCGGCGTCGTCATCCTCATCGCCGGCGGATTCATGATGTTCATCGGCTTCATGCTCATCCGAAAAATAGTCGTCATCGAGGTCTGAGCCGATGCCAGCATTCCTTCCGATCATCGTCGCCGCCGTTGCGGCCGGAGCCATCCTCCTCATCTTCGTGGGCCTCACCAGCAGCTCGCCCGTGGACCCGGTCCAGGCTCGCCTCACTCAGCTCGGGGCCATGCAGGCCAAGAGCCTCGAGGAGCTCGAGCTCCAGCAGCCGTTCGTCGAACGGACCCTGCGTCCGCTGGCCAGCCGGCTGTCGGGACGGATCTCTAGCATGGCCAGCTCGTCCTTCAGCGAGAAGACCGAGAAACGGCTCGCGCTCGCCGGCAACCCCGGCGACTTGCGCGTGGCCGACTGGCTCGGCATCAAGGCGATCGGCGCGATCATCGGTGCGATCCTGTTCTTCTTCCTGTTCGCCATCGTCGGCATCCTTGGGTTCCCGTTCTTCATCGGGGCCGTGCTGTCCGTGGTGGGCGCGCTCCTCGGCTACACGATCCCGGAGTTCTGGCTCGGCGGTCGTGTCAAGAAGCGCCAGAAGGCCATCCTTCTGATGATCCCGGACGCCCTGGACCTCCTCACGATTTCGGTCCGTGCCGGACTCGGCTTCGATGCCGCGCTCGGGAAGGTCGTCGAGAAGCTCCAGGGTCCCCTGTCGGACGAGTTCCGGCGGGCGCTGGCCGAGGTTCGCGTCGGCAAGGCCCGGCGGGATGCGCTGCGTGACATCGTGCCGCGCACCGAGGTCGTGCCGCTGACCAACTTCATCGGCGCGATCATCCAGGCCGAGCAACTCGGTGTCTCGATCTCCAAGGTGCTCCAGGTCCAGTCCGAGCAGCTCCGCATCGAGCGCCGCCAGCGCGCCGAGGAGCAGGCGGCCAAGGCGCCGATCAAGATGCTGTTCCCGCTCGTCGGCTGCATCTTCCCGTCGCTGTTCATCGTCATCCTCGGGCCGGCGATCATCCTCATCGTCCAGAACCTGAAGGTCGGCGGCTAGCCGGTTCCCCGGCCACTTTCGCGATATGGCCGCGTCGACCCCGCCATTGCGCGCCCGCAATCTCAGCCGCTCCACGGCCCTCGCCGAGCGGCTCGAGGTGGCCGACAGCTTGTGGGAGAAGTTCAGGGGCCTCATGGGTCGGCCCGGTCTGGAGCCCGACGCCGGGCTGTGGCTGACCGGGTCGAACGGGATCCACATGATGTTCATGCGCTTCGCGATCGACGCCGTCTTCCTCGGGGCGCCCGATCCGGGGCACGCTGGTGCGCGACCGGTCCTGTCCCTCCATCGCGGCCTGCGGGCGTGGACCGGTGTCGTCCCGCTCGTGCGCGGCGCGAACGGGGTGCTGGAACTCCCCGTCGGCGCGATCGAGCGCAGCGGGACTGCGGTCGGCGACCTCGTGGCGTTGGAGACGGCCGATCCGGCCTGAGGGGCGCATCACCGGCGGATAAGGGGGCGTTGAGTCTCGCCGGCCATCATCGTCCGGTGGCTACCCTGCGGCGGCTGAGCGGGGCCGCTCTCGATCTCGCGTTCCCCGCCGTCTGTTCCGGGTGCGGTCGCGAGGGATCGCCCTTGTGCACGACCTGTCGGCCGGCACTCGACGCCCGGTTGGCGTTGCCGGGTGGAACCCCGATCGGGCTCCCCGCAGATCTTCCGACGCCACTCCTCCAGCTCGAGTGGTGCGCGCCCTTCGCGGGGCCGGTCCGAGCCGCCCTGCACGACCTGAAATATGCCGGGGAGCGCCGACTGGCCGGGCCGCTCGGTGAGGCAGTCGCCAGGCGCTGGTCGCGTGTCGGCACAGGCGCCCGGCTCATCGTGCCGGTCCCCGTCCATGCCGAGCGTGAACGCCGGCGGGGGTACGATCAGGCGGCCCTCATCGCCGACGCCGCCGGCCACCGCCTCGGCCTGCCGGTCGTGAGGGCCCTGGAGCGCGGGCGAGCGACCGTCGCCCAGTTCGAACTCGGCCGCGATGAGCGAGCGGCCAACGTGGCCGGCGCCTTTCGCCTGCGCGCCTCGGAACGGGACGCGGCGCAGGCCATCGCCGGGCGCTGGATCCTCCTCGTGGACGACGTCGTGACGACGGGCGCGACGCTCGCCGCCTGCGCCATCGCTCTGGAGCGCGGCGGCGCGCTCGCGGTGTCGGCGATCGCGGTCGCGCGCGAGCGATGAGCCTGGACCGATGGGCGACGAGGGTATACTCGGAGCAGGACGGGCGGGGGGCCCGACCCCCGCGCCGGACCCGGTCACCCGCTGCCAGGGCCCACCCTCGGAGGGTTTGCGTGAGGACGATCGTCAAGGGCAAGAACGCCGAGATCCCGGATCGTGTCCGCGAATATGCGGAGCGCAAACTCAAGCGGATCGAGCGCCTCCTGGACGATCAGACCGATGCCACCGTGGAGCTCTGGAGCGAGCACCACAAGAGCGCTGCCGACACCCATTTCGCAGAGGTGACGCTGGTCCTCCACGGCCAGGTGCTGCGCAGCCGCGCGACCGACGTGACCTACGAGGCGGCGCTCGACGAGGTCGTCGACAAGGTCGAGCGCCAGGCCGTCGATCACAAGGAGAAGCCGCGCCTGCGCGCGCGACCCGAGGAGGAGAAGCAGATCCTCCGGCGCCTCGCCGATGGCTCCGAGGGCCCGCGTCGCGAGCCCCGGATCGTCAAGGTCAAGCGCTTCGCGATCGAGCCGATGTTCGAGGAGGACGCGCTCGGGGAGATGAAGGAACTCGGTCACCAGTTCTTCGTCTTCGTCAACGCCGAGACCGAGCGCGTGGCGATCCTGTACCGGCGCGATGACGGCGACTTCGGCTTGATCGAGCCGGTCGTCGGCGGCGACTACACGCAGGGACGCAGTCACATGCCGAGCGCACCGGAGCGCGCGTCGCTGGGTCGCCGCTAGCGGTCGCGGTTCGGCCGAGGTCCGGCCGTTGCGCGTCGTACGATGCCGCGGATGCTTCCCGATGGCCGACGTCTTGGCGCCCACCTCCCCCTCGGCAACGGGATGGTCAAGGCCGTCGAACGTGCCCATGCGATCGGTGCCGGAGCACTCCAGGTCTTCATCGATAACCCGACCGCTTGGCGCCGCCGCCAGGCTCCCCCGGCCGAGCTGCCGGCGTTCCGAGCCCGGCTGATAGAACTCGACATCAGACCGGTCGCGGTCCACGCCTCATACCTCGTCAATCTGGCCGGGGTCGAGGAGGACTTCTTCGGCCGATCCGTCGCGGTCCTCGCCAGCGATCTGCGCGCGGCTCCGGGCTTCGCGGGCCGATTCGTCAACGTCCACGTCGGCTCGCACCGGGGAGCTGGTGTGGCCGCCGGCACGCAGCGGCTGGCCGACGGCCTCGCGCTTGCCCTGGCGGAGGTGGACGACGGGCCCGACGCCGCGATGGTCGTGCTCGAGAACTCGCCGGGCAGCGGGTTCGGGCTGGGGGTCGACGTCGCGGAGCTGGCGGGCATCGCCGAGGCAGCGGCGGCGCGCGGCCTGCCGGCCGGGAGGATCGGGTTCTGCCTCGACGCCGCACATGCGTGGGCCGCCGGGATCGATCTGTCGGATGCCATCGCGATCGATGCCTTCCTGGCCGACTTCGACGACCGGATCGGGCTCGACCGGCTGGTCATGCTCCATCTCAACGATTCGAAGTCGGAGCTCGGCTCGCGCCTCGATCGGCACGAGCATCTCGGCGCCGGCCGGATCGGTGCGGCAGGTCTCGGCCATCTGCTCCGTCACCCGGCGCTCGCCCATGTCGCCTACTACCTCGAGACACCCGGGATGGACGAGGGGTATGACGCGGTCAACGTGGCTCGCGCCTACGACATCGCGGCATGTCGCCCGCTGGCCGACCTGCCAGCCGAGGCGATGAACCTGCGCGGCAGCCGGGCGAGGACCGGCCCGGCCCCCGCCGATCCCGAGGACGAGGGCGAGTGACGACCGGTTCACGGCCCCGAGCGGGACTCGCGCTCATCCTGGTCCCCATCGGGCTGCTCGTCCTGGCTGCCCTCCTGCGGCTCCCGAACCTGGCGACCCGCGGGACGTGGGACGCTGACCAGGGCCACGACATGCTGATGTTGCGGGCCCTCGTGCGCGACGGCGCGATCCCGTTGCTCGGGCCGCCGACATCCATCGGTGACGTGCACCATGGAGCGTTGTACTACTACCTGCTCTCCCCGGCCGCGTTCCTGACCGGCGGCGATTCGCCGCTGGCTGTGGCAGCCCTCATCGCGCTCGCGGGCGTCGCCGCGGTCCTCGTGACGTGGTGGCTGGCGCGCTCGATCGGCGGCCCGGTGGCGGGCGCCGTGGCGGGTCTCGCGATCGCGGTCTCGACCTCGGCCGTCGACGAGTCGACGTTCATCTGGAACCCGAACCTGATCGCGCTGTCGAGCGCGATCGCACTGTCGGGCGCCTGGCGGGCATGGACGACGCGCGATCCGCGCTGGTGGCTGCTGGCGGGTCTCGGGACCGCGATCACGATGCAATGCCACGTGCTGGGCGTCACCATGTTGCCGATCGTCGGGGCGTTGCTGGTCGCCGATGCCCGGTCACGGCCACCCGGGCCAGGGCGCCGGCGTGCCGTGCGCTTCGGGCTCGGCGGGTTGGCTATCGTCGCCCTCAGCTTCTCGCCGCTGGTCGTCCACGAGCTCACGACCGACTTTTCGGAGATCAACGCCGCCCTCGACTACATACGCACCGGTGGCGACCCCGCGGCATTCGGGCCCCTGGCACGGTTCCTGGTGATCGGCGTGCGGGTCATGTCGTGGCCGTTGACGGGGCTGTTCACGACCGCTGCTCTGGCGGGCCTCATCGCGGCGAGTGTCGTGAGCGCGATCGTCGTCGTGCTCGCCCGGTTCGGCTCGATCCGCGAGCGTCAGGCAGCCCGCTGGCTTGGCCTGGGACTCCTGTGGACCTCCTTGGCGCTCACGCTCATCTCGCCGAGCCTCGCGACCGTGATCCCGGGGCTGCCCAACGACCACTACCACGCCTTCGCGGACCCGATGGTCTTCACGCTGGTCGGTTTGGGGGCCGGGGCGCTGTGGCGCGTGCCAGCGCGACAGGCTGGTCGCTCACTTCCTGTCGGCCCGGCCATCGTTCTCGCCGCGATGGCCGTTTTGATCGCCTTCAACCTGGTCAACCAACCGCCCGCCGTTCATCCTGATGACGGCTTCCCCGCGGCCGAAGCGGCCGGGGCACGTATCCTCGTCGCGACCGGTGCCGGGACGCCGATCACGCTGCGCTCGATCCCCGACTTCAAGTCGATCGAGGCCTATGCCTACCCTCTCGTCCGCGCCGGCGCCTCGGTGATCGCGGACACGGGGAGCGGACCCGTCGCGCGCTCGGATGGGGCGCTCGTCGTCATCTGCGATTCACTGTTCGAGGAGGCGATCGGTGCGCCGTGCGGCGGTCCGGCCGAGGCAACCATCGCGCCACCCGAGCGGTTCGGCGAGCCCGTCGAGCGATTCCTCGCCGCACCTGGACGCACGATCTCGGTCTATCGCGGCGCGCTGGCGTTCGCGTCCTCGCCCTAGCCTCGACGGCTCGATGGGAATCGCGAACGCCGGCGCTTCAGACGCCGGCGTTCGCTGCCCCGAGACCCGGATCGTGGAGGGCGAACCCGGGTCGTGCCCTGGTGTGTGCTCAGTAACGCCCTGGTTCGCGGCTCGACGAGCGCGAGACCGGGCGCACCGTGCTGATGGTGGACCCGGCCCCGACCCCGACCGGACTGGCAGAGGCGGTCGTCCGTCCTGGGCTGCGTTCCGGAGTCCGATCGGACCCGTTGCTGACCTCCGACGGCTGGAAGGTTCGGCCATAGCGGCGCATCCGCACGGCGAGGTAGTACTCCATGATCTGGCGAACCTGTGGCTCGCTCAGGAGTTCATCGGCGCGGAGCGCGTACTCGACCCGCGCGGTTGGATTCGTGTTGCCGGCTGCGACGAGGCCGAGGTACTGCGGCGTATCCGCGTCGTCGCGCAGTTCGCGCAGTCCGCGAGCGAGCTTGGTCGCGGTCCCGAGGGACGGCATCCGGTCGCCACGGATCAATCGGGAGATCGTGGAATGGTCCACGCCCGACTGTTGAGCGAGCTGCCGCTGCGACATCTTCTTGGCCTTGAGCTGGGCTCGAAGCCATTCGTTGAACGCTCGGCCGTTCTGGGTCGTCATATGCTGCCTGGGCGCTCCGTTGGGATCCAGCCGATAGGAGTTTCGCTGGGGTAACTATCGGCGGGCCGTGTGAACGCCTGTATCACCCGTTGGTACCGGTCGCGTTTCGGGTTCCACGCAAGCGACCCAGCGGTCAGGTGCACTGAATCGCGGTCCGGTTAGGACGCACGCAGCCAAGGGCCCCTGACCTTTGTACGCCCGGCAGCTTGGATCGGTTCACGCTCGACGGTCCGCGACGTCGATGCGCCCTCTCAGGCCGTGCTGGCAGCCGAGGTGGTCGCCGGTGGTTGGCTGATGTGGCCCATCCCACGCGGCATCGGCGAGAGAGCGTACGTGATGGCCCCGAACACGATGATCGAGAGCACGCTGATGACCCAATCGAGGATGGTGATCGCGGTCGCCTCGGCGAGCGGGATGCCATACGCGACAGTCAGCACGCCGATGACGCCGGCCTGGGCGAAACCGAGCCCGGCCGGACTGAGCGGGATGGCCGTCAGCAACGAGCCGATGAGCGCGACGAAGATCGCTCCGGACAGTCCGATCTCGACGTCGGGGAAGCCGAACGCCAGGACCACGATGTAGAGGCGCAGGCCCTCGGTCAGCCAGATCAGGCCGGTCACGATGGCGAGGACCGGCAGGTGCTTGAGCCCGATCGCACCGAACACGCCTTCCTCGAAGCGCTCGTAGAGCTCGAGGATGCGCTGTGGCAGCGGCAACCTGGTCAGGATCCGCCGCCCGAAGTTGCGCATCGTGAACAGGCCGATGGCGGCCACGACCACGACCACGATGCCCACGATCAAGACCAGGCGGATCGCCGGCGGCATGCCGTCTCGGAAGCTCCAGATGCCGGCAGCGAGACCGAGGATGGCGATCGCGAAGATGTCGAGGATGCGCTCGATGAAGACCGTCCCAAACGTCCGGCTGAGCGATGCGTCGCTGTTCATCTTCAACAGATAGGCGCGGTAGACGTCCCCGAGCTTGGCCGGCACGACGCAGTTGACGAACCACGAGATGTACAGGATCTCGACCGAGTCGCGCAGTCCGATGATGAAGCCCGTCTCCTGGAGGAGCCGCTTCCAGCGATAGCCGCGCAACGGGAAACCGAGATAGAACACGAACGCCGCGAGCAGGACGAGGGCCAGGTTGGCCTGGAGGAACAGTGCCGGGACGGCTGCCAGGCGCTCGCGGTTGAGGTACAGGAAGAAGGCGATGATCGCCAGCGGGACGATGATCGACAGGATCGTCCGCGGCTGCGTCAGGCGCTGCCCGAGCGAGAGCGGGGCGACCTCGGTCGGTTCGCCCTCGAGCGCTTCGATGAGGGAACCCGGTTCGTGGTGCGTGATCGGCGCGCCGAGCGCGGGTGTGGACTCCATCGCACCAGACCGTACCGAACTGGCCCTGTCGTCGGCCCCCTGACCATGGTCCTGCCCACCGGGGCCGTCGGTGCCGGTCGGCCCGTTCTGGCCGGTCATGCCGGTCCGTCTCGGGTGGCCGCGGTGGACACAGGCTGGACCCGCCCGTTGCCCCGGAGCCGGTTCACGCCCTTGGCGAACGGCGTCCAGAGGCGGACAAAGAAGGTCGCCCGACCCGGGATGATCTCGGCGCTCGCAAGGGCGGCGAGCAGGCCGGCCGGGGTCGACGGATCGCCGTCGAGGGCGGTGTATGCGACGCCGACCTCCATGATCGAATGCGCATCCGAGACGGCGACGCCGGGCAGTCCGTGTTCGAGCGAGAATGCCTGCGCATCCTCGTTGCCGCGCCCGACGACGCGGGCATTGTGCGTCTCGACCCAGTCGACCAACGGCACCAGACTCGCCATCGAGGCATCACGGAGCAACGACCCCCGCATCCGATCGAACGGGTGCGGGAGCCCGACGAGCCCACCCTGTTCGCGGACCGCGGCGATCGTCTCGACCGCCGACAGCCCAGGCGGGATCGCCTTCTCGAGGAAGACGCAGATCAAGTCACCGGCCGCAGTCTTGACTTCTTCACCGACGATGATCGTCAGCCCGGCAGGGGCTATGTCCCGAGCCTCGAGCGCGACATCGATCCGGTCATGGTCGGTGATCGCCAAGTGCGTCAGTCCCCGGTCATGCGCCGCGTTCACGACGTCCCGCGGGTCGGACAGGCAATCGAAACTGCCCTTCGAGTGGCAGTGCAGATCCACGAACGCCCGGGTCAATGGACTCGGGGACCTCAGACTTGCTGGACCAACGATTTCTTGAAGAAATCGAAGTGTTCAAGCGCCAACCCAGTGCCGAGGGCGACGCAGTTGAGGGGATTCTCGGCAACGTGGCAGGGGACGCCGGAGACCTGGGTCAGCAGCTTGTCCACGTTCCGGAGCAAGGCTCCTCCGCCGGACATCACCATCCCCTTGTCGATGATGTCGGACGACAGCTCGGGCGGCGTCTGCTCCAGAACGGAGCGCACGGCGGCGACGAGCTGCTGGAGCGGAGCCTCGATCGCCTCCATGACCTCGTTGCTGGTGATCGGGATGGTGCGTGGCAGGCCTGCGATCAGGTCGCGTCCCCGGACCTCCATGGTCAGTTCGCGCTCGAGCGGCAGTGCGGTTCCGATCTCGATCTTGACCTGCTCAGCGGTCCGCTCCCCGACCATGAGGTTGTACTTCTTGCGGATGTAGGTCGCGATCGCCTCGTCGAAGCGGTTGCCGCCGACACGCAGGCTGTGCGACACGACGATCCCGCCCAGGGAGATGACCGCGATCTCGCTGGTCCCGCCCCCGATGTCGATGATCATGTTCCCGGATGGCCCGCTGATCGGGACGTTGGCGCCGATCGCGGCGGCCAGGGGCTCCTCGATGAGATAGGCCTCCTTGGCCCCGGCCTTGAGCGCGGCATCGCGGACAGCCCGCTTCTCCACGCTCGTCACACCGGCCGGCACGGAGATCATGACCTCGGGCTTGCCGAATCCGGCGCGCCCCTTGCGGACCTTGCCGATGAAGTGGCTGAGCATCGCCTCGGTGATGACGTAATCGGCGATCACGCCGTCCTTCATCGGGCGGATGGCGTGGATGTTGCCCGGCGTTCGGCCGATCATCTCGCGTGCCTCTTCACCGACCGCGACGATCCGGTTGTCATCGGAGACGGCCACCACGCTGGGTTCCGTGATGACGATGCCTTTGCCCTTGACGTAGACCAGGACGTTGGCGGTGCCGAGGTCGATGCCGATCTTCATGAGGGGGTGTCTGTTGTCCCTTCCGCGCTGCGCGAGATGTTGGCTCCCAGGTCGAGGAACTTGCCTTCGATGTTCTCTTAGCCCCGGTGAACGTGGTGCGCACCGTGGATGGTGGTCGTGCCCTCGGCCGCCAGCGCGGCCAGCATCAGCGAGGCGCCGGCGCGCAGGTCGCCGATCTCGACATCGGCCCCGACGAGGCGAGCCGGACCGTGGATCGTCGCGTGATTGGCGTCGGGCATCTCGACCGTGGCACCCATCTTGCGGACCTCGCTGAGCCACTCGAGACGGTCCTCGAAGATCGCCTCGTTGACGTGGGAGATACCGGTCGCCTGGGAGAGGAGCACCGAGGTCGGTGGCTGGAGGTCGGTCGCCAGGCCAGGGTACGGCGCGGTGACGATGTCGGTCGCCCGATAGCCGCCGGCGTGCAGCGCGGAACCATCGACCTCGATCGTGTCGGCGCCGCAGCCGAGACCGACCCCGACGCGGCTCGCGGCCTCGATGAACGCTTCCAGGTGTTCGCAGGGCGCCCCCTGGAGCGTCACCTTGCCGCCGGTCACCGCGGCCGCGACGATGAACGTGCCAGCCTCGATGCGGTCGGGGATGACCCGATGTTCGGCGCCGCGAAGGCGCTTGCGACCCTCGATCTCGATCGTGTCCGGGAAGGTCCGTTCCACGGCGGCGCCCATCGCCTGAAGGAACGCGATCAGGTCGTCGACCTCGGGCTCCTGGGCGGCCGGCCGGATCACCGTGGTGCCCTCGGCGAGGGTCGCAGCGAGCATCGCGTTCTCGGTGCCCATGACCGAGACGAACGGGAAGCGGACCTCGGCGCCGCGCAGTCTCCCCGGCGATGTCGCGAAGTAGTAGCCGTTCCGGTACTCGATCGAGGCGCCGAGCGCGCGCATCGCCTCCACGTGGAGGTCGACCGGTCGCCGCCCGATCCGGTCGCCTCCAGGGTTGCTGATGATGACCCGCCCGAAACGGGTCAGCAGCGGACCGAGGAGCATGAAGCTGGCCCGCATCCGGGCGGCCGCCTCGAGCGGGACGAAGAGCCACTCGACGTCGCCCGAGGCGACCTCGTACACGTTGTCGGCAGGGTGATCGACGACGACCCCGAGGTCGCGCAGGGTCTCGGCCATGACCCGCACGTCCTCGATCTCGGGGACATTGGTGAACCGGCAGCGCTCACCCGTCAGCGTGGCGGCGGCCAGCATCTTGAGCGCGGCGTTCTTCGCCCCACTGATCGGGACGATCCCCGACAGTGCCTGCCCCCCAACGACGCGGAAGACCTCGCGGGTCACCGGCTCAGGCCGGTACTCCCAGTGGAACGGTCTTGCTTCTGCCACGCCCGAACCTAACCGCGGTGCCGCGGACCCTCGCGGTGTCGGCGCTCGGCGACGCGGATCCGGAGGAGGGCCTGCTGGAGAGCGGCGCGCGCGGCGGCCAGATTGACCTCGTCGGTCGCGGCACCTTCGAGCGTGCGTTCGGCTTCACGGCGGGCTTCCTGGGCCTTCTCGAGATCGATCTCGCTCGCCATGTCGGCCGTCTCGGCCATGACCACGACCCGATCGGGCCGGACCTGGAGGAACCCGCCGGCGATCGCGAAGGATTCCTCTGCCCCGCCCTTCCGGATGCGCAACTCCCCGACGCCGAGCATGGAGACCAGCGGCGCGTGATGCGGCAGGATCCCCAGCTCCCCCTCGATCCCGGGGAGCTGCACCGAATCGACGGTGTCCGAGTAGGCAAGCCGCTCGGGAGTCACGATCTCAAGCAGGAGGGGCATCAGGTCACGACCCCAGCTTGGCGGCGTTCTCGCGGACATCGTCCAAGGTCCCGGCCAGGAAGAACGCCTGCTCCGGCAAGGTATCCGTCTTGC
Source organism: Thermomicrobiales bacterium (assembly GCA_031360525.1). Taxonomy (GTDB): domain Bacteria; phylum Chloroflexota; class Limnocylindria; order Limnocylindrales; family CSP1-4; genus SPCO01. Next base: position 536 of record JANMBS010000369.1, on the reverse strand, counting down.
CGTCGAGGATCTCCTTGAACGACGCGACCGTGTCCTTGATGTTCACGTACTTGCCCGAGCGTCCCGTGAACACCTCGGCCACGAAGAAGGGCTGGCTCATGAACCGCTGGAGCCGGCGGGCCCGGGCGACGGTCGACTTGTCCTCCTCGGACAGCTCATCGATGCCCAGGATCGCGATGATGTCCTGGAGGTCGCGGTAGCGCTGGAGGACGCGCTGCGTCTCGCGCGCGACGTCGTAGTGCTCCTGGCCGACGACGAGGGGATCGAGCACGCGCGACGTTGACGTGAGCGGATCGACCGCGGGATAGATGCCGAGCTCGGCGATGTTCCGCTCGAGGCGGATCGTCGAGTCGAGGTGGGCGAACGTCGTCGCCGGCGCGGGGTCGGTGTAGTCGTCGGCCGGGACGAAGACGGCCTGCAACGAGGTGATCGACCCGTCGCGGGTCGAGGTGATCCGCTCCTGGAGGCCCGCCATCTCGGTCGCGAGGTTGGGCTGGTAGCCGACCGCCGACGGCATCCGGCCGAGCAGCGCCGAG
>JANMBS010000353.1:0-1633 GCA_031360525.1 Thermomicrobiales bacterium | reverse complement strand
CACGTGCACGGCCGGCTCGTCATCCACGACGACCCCGCCTGGGTCGAAGCGAATGTCCGCCGCTTGAGCGATCTCCACGAGGGAGGGCGCGCCGAACCCTGGTCGGTCGACGACGCCCCGGAGCCCTACATCGCCGGCCAGCTCCGCGCGATCGTCGGCGTCGAGATCCTGATCGACCGGGTCGAGGGCAAATGGAAGCTGAGCCAGAACCGCTCGGATGCGGACATCACAGGCGCGATCGACGGCCTCGAGGCGACCGGCGAGCGGGACGTCTCGCGCGCGATGCGCGACCTGGGTCGCGGCGGCTGACTGTCAGCCGTTGAAGACGCGCTGGACTTCCACGAGGCCGGCGGAGAGCGCATCAACGTCCTCGCGGGTCGAGTAGACGTTGAAGCTCGCCCGGGCGGTTGCGGCGAGGTCCAGGCGCTCGTGGAGCGGCATCGTGCAGTGGTGGCCGGCCCGGACAGCGATCCCGAAGCGATCAAGGACCTGGGCGACGTCATGCGGATGGATGCCCGGCAGGTTGAACGGGACGACGCCGCCGCGCAGGGCCGGTTCCATCGGTCCATAGAGCGCGATATCCGGGACGTCGCGGGCCAGCGTGTCGAGGGCGTACGCGACGAGGTGGATCTCGTGCTCGCGGACCGCGTCCATCCCGATTCTGGTCAGGTAGTCCACGGCGGCACCCAGGCCGATCGCGTCGCCGACGGCCGGCGTCCCCGCCTCGAACTTCCAGGGAATCTCGTTGAAGTCACTCCGACGGAGGTGGACCTCGCGGATCATCTCGCCGCCGGACAGGAAGGGCGGCATCGCCTCGAGCAGTTCGCGGCGGGCCCACAGCGCCCCCGAGCCCATCGGCCCCAGCATCTTGTGGCCGCTGAAGACGTAGAAGTCGGCACCGAGTGCCTGGACGTCGACCGGGACGTGCGGCACCGCCTGGGCGCCATCGATCAACACGAGCGCGCCGGCCTCGTGGGCGAGGTCGACCATGTCGCGGACCTGGTTGATGGTGCCCAGCGTGTTCGACACATGGGTGAACGCGACCAGCTTCGGCTTGAGCCGCAGGAGGACCTCGAAGACGTCGAGGCGGAGGATGCCGTCGTCGGTGATCGGGATGAACTCGAGGTCGCCGTCCTTCTCCTGGACGAGGAGCTGCCACGGGACGAGGTTGGCGTGGTGCTCCATCTCGGTCAGGACGATGACGTCGCCGCGACCGATATTGCGCCGGCCCCACGAGTAGGCGACGAGGTTGATCGCCTCGGTCGCGTTGCGGGTGAAGATGACTTCGTGGCTGTCTGGCGCGTTGATGAAGCGGGCGACCTTGACCCGGGACGCCTCGTACGCGGCGGTCGCCTTTTCGCCGATGGTGTAGATGCCGCGATGGACGTTCGCGTTGTACTCGCGGTAGTAGTCAGCCACGGCGTCGATGACGACCGACGGTTTCTGGCTGGTCGAGGCGGAGTCCAGGTAGATCAGCGGGTGGCCGTTGACCTCCTGGGCGAGGATCGGGAAATCGGCCCGCAGCGCGTGCGGGTCGAGAGCGCGGACCGGCGCCGTGGCAGGTGTCGGCTCGGCCGTGAGGGCCATTCGCGGGTGCCCGCCTAGCGGGCGCTCTCCACGGCTTCGAGCTCAG
>JANMBS010000346.1:0-3328 GCA_031360525.1 Thermomicrobiales bacterium | reverse complement strand
CATCGATCGAGGCGGCGAACATGTGGTTGCCCGAACCGCCGCCGCTGACGATTCCGACCGGCATGCCGTCGGCCTCGATCAATCGGCGCGACTCGACCAGGCCGGAGATCGCCTCGACGGTCTGGCGCTTCTTCTCCTCGTTCGGCCAGGCGGTCAGGGTGTGGCCCTCGTAGCCCATGATCCCGGCGAAACGGACGCCCTGGGCTCGGTCGATGCGGCGGGCAAGCTCGAGGGCGGCCGGCCCAGGGATCACCCCGGTCCGGTCCATGCCGACGTTGATGTCGACGACCATCGGGATGTCGACGCCGGCTGCCGTCCCGACCTCCGAGGCGAGGTCGACGTGGTAGGGGTCGTCGGCGCAGACCATGACCTCGGCCCGGGCCTGCAATCGGGCGGCGCGCTCCAGCTTGACGCGCGTCGCGAGCGCGTAGGCGACGAGGATGCTGGGGATGCCCCCCTCGACCATCACCTCCGCCTCGGAGATCTTGGCGCAGGTGACCCCGATCGCGCCGAAGTCCATCTGGCGGCGCGCGATCCAGGGCGACTTGTGGCCCTTCGAATGGGGGCGCCAGTCCTTGCCGCCAGCCGCGATCGCGGCGGACAGGCGGCCGACGTTGGCCTCGAACCGCCCGAGATCGAGCAGGAGGGCCGGCGTGTCGAGCTCGGCCTTCGGTCGGCCGATGCGTGGATCGGTGGTAGTGGCGGCGGCGGTGGTCGTGGCCACGGGTCTCCCTGCAGGCGTGACGGGCGCCGGGACCGTGCGACCCGGCGACCGCCATTGTAGATTGTCGACAATCGCCGCACACGGAGAGAACGATGGAGGTCGTCGCCTCGGGCGCGTTCTGGGACGCGCGGACGGCACCGGTCAACGAGCGTTCCGCCTCGTCCACGTCGGTCGTGGCGATGGCCGACGGCACCATCCTGGCGACCTGCCGCCTCGGTACCGATCGGGAAGGGGCGGACGGGCACGTCGCGGCGTTCGCGTCCGACGACGGCGGCGACACTTGGGAGCTCCGCTTCCTTGGCCTGTCCGAACGGATCTGGGATGGCTGGCCGGGCGAGGGGCGGGGCTGGTACGTGGCCGAGCTGGAGCCCGGCGAACTCATCGCCTCGGTGTTGTGGACCGACCGCTCCGACCCGAGCCACCCGTGGGTCCATCCGACGACGCAGGGACTGCTCGGGATGCGCAGCTACCTGATCCGTTCGACCGATGGCGGGCGCTCCTGGCCGGATCGCCGGCGGATCGACCTTGGCACGCACCCGGGCGCATCCGTCACGGGTCCGGTCCTGCGCCTGTCCGACGGGACGCTCGCTCAGCCGTTCGAGAACTGGAAGGAGTACGAAGACCCGACGCCGGGCATCCCGGCTGCCTGGCTGCGGCTGTCGCATGACGACGGCGCGAGCTGGACCGACGACGTCCCCGTCGCCAGCGATCCGGCGAACTCCATCTACTACTGGGACCAGCGGCTCGCGACGCACCCGGACGACGGTCGCCTCGTCAACATGTTCTGGACGCACCTTCCGGCCGAGGGTCGCGACATCGACGTCCACGTCAGCTGGGGCTCGCCCGACGGCCGGACGTGGACCGATCCGGTCGGTACCGGCCTGGCAGGCCAGCACACCCAGCCGATCCCACTCGGCGGCGACCGGCTCATGGCGGTCTACTCTCATCGCGGCGACCCGCCCGGTATCCGGGCGGCCCTGAGCGACGATTTTGGCCGGACCTGGGATCCCGACGGGGAGGTCGTCGTGTGGGCGAGTGAGGCGGGCGCCGAGCCCGGATCTGGCGCCTCGCGGGCCCAGGCGGAGTACTGGAACGACATGGGCGCCTGGCAGTTCGGGCACCCGCGCGGCGCGCTATTGCCGAACGGCGATGTCCTGGTCGTGTTCTACGGTGGATCGGGGGCGACGCGCAGTGGCCGTTGGGCGCGGGTGCGGGGGTGACCGACCTTCTCCTGCGCCACGCGCGCGTCGTCGACGCCCGTGGCGCCCGGCCTGGCCGGGTGGACATCCTGGTGCGAGCGGGTCGCATCGCGGCCATCGGCGAGAGCCTGGATGCAGCGGCACATCAGGCGGCGCATGCGGCGGTCGTGTCGCTGGCCGGGCGCTGGGTCGCGCCGGGCCTGATGAATGCCCATGCGCACGCCTGCCTGGACGGTGGTCCAGACCCGGAGACCGTCCTCCACGACGAGAACCGCAGCCAGACCGTCGTGCGCAGCGTCGAGCGGCTCGAGGCGACCCTGCGGGCCGGGGTGACGACGATCCGCGACGTCGGCGGGCCGGGGGAGATGACGATCGAGCTCGCCGCCCTCATCGCAGCCGGCGAGATCGCCGGACCGCACATGCTGGCGAGCGGCCGGGTCATCACCATGACCGGCGGGCATGGCTGGTGGATCGGCCGGCAGGCGGACGGGCCGGACGCCGTGCGCCGCGCGACACGCAAGAACCTGCGTGCCGGCGCGACCTCGATCAAGCTGATGGCGACCGGCGGGATGATGACGACGGGGCGCCAGGCGGGCCAGCCGCAGCTGACCATCGACGAGATGGCCGCCGCGGTCGAGGAGGCGCACAAGCGCGAGGTCCCGGTCGCGGCCCACGCCGAGAGCCGGATCGGCGTCCGGAACGCGATCCTCGCCGGTGTCGACTCGGTCGAGCACGGGCACGGCGGCGACCAGGAGATCATCGACCTGATGCTCGAACGCGGGACCTCGCTCGTCCCGACGATCCTGTCCGACCGCCGGATCATCGACCACGGCGTGGCGGCCGGGATCCCGGCCTTTGTCGTGGAGCAGTGCGAGGCGCTGCACGAGAGCCTCGTGACGTTCCTCGATGGGGCCATCCGGGCCGGTGTCCGGATCGCCGCGGGCAACGACGGCGGCGCGCCGCTGGTGCCGATGGGCGACGTGGTCGACGAGCTCGAGCTGTACGTCCGGCATGGCATGACGCCCGTGGCGGCCCTGGCGTCGGCGACGACCGTGACCGCCGACCTGTTCGGCCTGGCGGATGTCGGGCTGATCGAGACGGGCCAGGTCGCCGACCTGCTCGTGCTCGACGGCGACCCGCTCGCGTCGATCGGTGCCCTGCGGGACCCGGTCCAGGTGCTGCGGGCCGGTCGGCCGGTGCTTGACTGGCCGGAGACGGTCACGGGAGCCGAGACCGGCACGAACCGGTGACACAGTTCGACCTACTGGGCGACTACCACCTGCTGGACGACCGTTAGCTCGGCATCACCCGCCCTCGCTGTGATCTGCCAGCATCCAACCGTGGGGAAGATCAGGCTCGTCGCCTGGAATCCCGTCTCGCCATAGTCCTGGAAGTCTGTCCTGAG
>JANMBS010000311.1:0-4634 GCA_031360525.1 Thermomicrobiales bacterium | reverse complement strand
CGGGCGACGGCGATGCGCCTGCTCTCCGGCCCGTCACTCCCCGGCCTCCGCGCGAACGACGTCACGTTCGCGAGCAACCAGGTCCGCCTCCGTCTCCCGGCCGATCCGCGCGAGGGCTGGAGGCTGACCCAGGCGGTCGTGGCGCGCCTGTCGGCGATCGCCGCGTAGGGATCCGCGGGCGGGCTTCGTGGGGCAGGAACCCGTCGGCAGCGAGTCTGGCGCCTCAACCGACCGCCAAGTGCGCTCCGGTCGAGGCCGAAGGCCGCTGACCGCTACTGGTCGAACTTGACCGTGGCGAGGATGGTGTCGGCGGCCCTGGTCAGGGCCTCGAAGGTCGTCCCATCGAGCGAGTCGACGAGGATGAGGACGGCACCGTCCTTGCCATCGAGGGCGTACAGCCGCTGGAGCTCGGAGTCGGCTACTCCCCAGTCCCACGCCCAGGTGTTGGACTGGCCCCTCAACAGGCCCAGGCATCGGGTGACGGGACAGTCGCCGATCGGGACGATGGCGTTCGGGGCGAGGGCGATGTCCATCCGCTTCCCCGTGAGGCCGCCGACGGTGACGTTCGTCACGGGACCGACGGTCAGGTTCTGATTCCCCGTCATCCAGTCGCTGATGCCGGCGGCGGTCATGGTCACCGCCAGGTCGCGCGAGCCGTCCGGCTTGACTGCCTGCGGATGGGCGAAGAAGAAGATCGCGTCACCCGGGGCATCGATCGAGTCGACGTCGACGCTGCCCGGGGTCATCGCCAGGTTTTCCCAGCGCCCGGCGGCGATGGTGAACCCGAACCCAGGCTCGAAGAGATCAGTGTGATAGGCGCCTGGTGCGAGGAGGCCGAGACACGCGTGTCCTTCCTCACAGACGCCATCCGTCGGCATGTCGGTCGGCCGCGGGATGCGCGTCGGCCGCGGCGCCGATGTCGCACCGGGGGTCGTCGCAGCGCCGGCCGCCACGCTCGCGGGAGGCGTCACCACGGCGACGACCGACGGAACGCCGGCGCTCGACCCAGTCGACGACGCGCACGCGGCGAGGACCATCATCGCCCCGACAGCCAGAGCTGTGGCGCCGGGTCGGAGGCGCGATCGATGGGTATCCGACATCGCCTCGATCTCCCTCTGGCCGCATGGGCCCTCGAGTCCTGACCACCGGGGGTCGCCACGGGAGTATATCGGCGGTCCCCGCCGCGCAGTCGCCCTGCGGCCACCGCCGACCGGGTACATTTCGGGCATGTCGAGCGATCCGAGCGACCTCCACCTCACCGAGCACGAAGCCCGCAACCGTGCCATGTGGGATGCCTACAGCGACGACTACCAGGCGAAGCATGGCGCCCAGCTGGCCGACAGCGGCGGGCTGGCCTGGGGCACGTCGCAGATCCTCGAATCGGAGCTGCAGATCCTTGGCGAGGTTGTCGGAATGGACATCCTCGAGCTCGGATGTGGGGCAGCACAGTGGTCGATCGGGCTGGCGCGGGCCGGCGCCCGGCCGGTCGGGATCGACCTCTCGGAGCGTCAGCTCGAACACGCCCGCCGGCTGATGGCCGAGGCGGGCGTCGACTTCCCGCTCGTCCATGGCAGCGCCGAGTCGGTGCCGCTGCCCGATGTGAGTTTCGACATCGTCTTCTGCGATCACGGGGCGATGACGTTCGCCGACCCGTACCGGACGGTCCCGGAGGCTGCTCGGCTGCTGCGGCCGGGCGGGCTGTTCGCCTTCAGCCACCACTCGCCCATCGAGACCATCTGCTGGGCGATCGAGGACGAGAAGGTCGGAGAACGGCTGGCCATCGACTACTTCGGGATGCATCGCTTCGATGACGATGACGATTCGTACTTCCAGCTCACCTACGGCGACTGGATCCGGCTGTTTCGCGCCAACGGTTTCGCCATCGAGGACCTGGTCGAGCCGCGGCCACCCGAAGGCGCCACGAGCAGCTATCGCACCGTGGACGAGCTGGCGTGGGCGAGGCGCTGGCCGTCGGAAGAGATCTGGCGGCTGCGCCGAGCGTGAATCCGCCGGTCCCGCCAGTGCTGCTCGACCTGGCGGACGAGGTGATCGCCTGTTCCGTCCTCGCCCTCCAGCGCGAGTCGTACGCGGTCGAGGCCGAACTCATCGGCTCGGACGGGATCCCGCAGCTGACCGAGACCCTCGAGGAGTTGCGAGCGGCCGGGCTGGAGTGGCTGGGCACGTTCGACGAGGCGGGACTGACCGGCGCGGTCTCGTGGAAGATCCTCGACGACGGGACCGTGGATATCCACCGCCTCGTGGTGGCACCACATGCCTTCCGGCGTGGCGTCGCCAGCGGCCTCCTCGATGCGCTCGATGCGCGCTTCCCGCGGCATCCGACCCTCGTCTCGACCGGTCGCGGTAACGGCCCGGCCCTGGAGCTCTACCGTCGGCGCGGGTTCACCGTGGTCCGCGAGCGCGAGGCCATCCCCGGGCTGTGGATCACCGAATTGGAACGAGGCGGGCGCACAGGCCCGGGCTAGGACGCGTCGGCCGCCTGCGCGTCGACCAGGCCGTTGAGTGCGCCCGATCCGTGGAGCTCGACCAGCGTCTCGCGCCGGCCGCCGGCGCCGACCTGGCGGTTGGCAACGACCGCGTATCCCGACAGTGACCGACCGTCCGCCATTCGGCCGGTCAATTGGCCCTCATCGAGGGCCGGCCCGACGCGGGTCACGATGCGGGCGCTCCAGCGCGAATGCCCCTCGCTGTCGTCCCAGCAGTCGACGGTCGCCCCCGGCAACCCGATGCCCCCAAAGGTGACGTCGTGGATGGCGAAGCGGACGTGCTTGGTGGTCACGGGACCACGGTACCACCCGAGCGTCGAAAACCCTCGACGGCGCCACCGCCGCCGCCGACCCGTTTTCCGCCATCCTGTCCGGATGGACCGGCCCGACCACGACCAGACCGACAGCCTGTGGCGGCCCGACCGGCGAGCTCTGACGCTCGGGCTGGTCCTGACGATCACCCTGGTCGGCTTCGAATCGCTGGCCATCTCGACGGTCATGCCGATCGTCGCCAACGAACTCGGTAACCTCGAACTCTACGGCTGGGTCTTCTCGGCCTTCTTCCTCGGTTCCCTCATCGGCATCGTCGTGGTCGGTGGCGCGATCGACCGTGGCGGGCTGGCCGTCCCGTTCGCGACAGGTCTCGGGCTGTTCGCCATCGGCCTGCTCATCGGCGGCCTGTCGCCATCGATGCCGATCCTGGTCGGTGCCCGGTTCCTCCAGGGGCTCGGCGCCGGCACGATCCAGCCGATCGCGTATGTCGCCATCGGGCGGACCCTTCCGGAATCGCTCCGACCGCGGATGTTCGCGACGTTGTCCACCGCCTGGGTCCTGCCCGGCGTCATCGGCCCGGCGATCGCGGGGACCGTCGGTGACACCGTCGGCTGGCGCTACGTCTTCCTCGGCCTTCTGCCATTGATCGCGCTTGCCGGTGCGCTGACCCTCGGGGCTCTGCACGCCATCGCGGACGTCCCGCCAGCGGCCGACCCGTCACGGCAGGCGGCTCGTCGCGGGCGACTGCCGCTGGCCATCGTCGTGGCGCTCGGGTCGGGGCTGCTGACGGTCGGGCTGACGACCGGGCTGCTCGTTCCCACGATCGTCCTGAGCGCCGCGGGCCTTGGGCTCGGGATCTTCGCGCTGCGACGGCTGACGCCGGCCGGCACACTCGTTGCGCGGCCGGTCCTCCCGGCGGCGATCCTGTTGCGCGGCGTCCTGACCTGCGCCTTTTTCGGCGTCGACGCGTTTGTCGCCCTCACGCTCGTTGAATGGCGCGGCCTGTCCGCGACAGAGGCGGGCCTCGCCCTGACCGCGGCAACGATCTCGTGGACGGCCGGCGCCTGGATCCAGGCCCGCGGCGCCTCGCGCTGGCCGACCCACCGCTTCGTCCGGCTCGGCTTCGCGGTCACCGTGGCCGGACTGGCCGGCATGCTCCTCGTCCTGCGCCAGGACGTCACCTGGCTGGTCGCGATCCCGGCCTTCGGCGTCGCCGGGCTCGGCATGGGCCTCGCCTATTCACCCCTCGCGCTGATCGTGCTGCGGGAGGCGTCGTCCGAGACCCAGGGGACCTCGACCAGCGCGTTGTCGTTGACCGATTCGCTCGGCACCGCGCTCGGGACCGGCCTCACGGGGGCTCTCGTGGCGGCCAGCCTGCGGACGACGGACAACCCGGCAGCCGGGCTGGCTGCGGGGTTTGCACTGGCCATCCTGATCGGGCTGGGCGGGCTCGCGCTCAGCGGCCGGCTGCGACCGCGTCCCGTTCCGGCCGCCTCGCTCGCCATGGCCCCCGCCCCGCCGGCGACGTAGACGGTCCGAACGCCTGCGGTAGACTTCGGGCTCTCACGCGGCTGCGCTCCATGCCGCGCCCCCGACCAGGAGGGCCCCGATACCGTGTCTGCCGAGGAGCTGCGCGCGAAGATCCGCGAGGTCCCCGACTTCCCGAAGCCTGGGATCCTGTTCTACGACATCACGACCCTGCTGAAGGATGCCGCGGCGTATCGCGAAGCGATCGACCTGATGCTCGCGCCGTACGTCGGCGACAAGGTCGACGTCGTGGTCGGCATGGAATCGCGTGGCTTCATCTTCAGCGCCCCGATGGCCTACCAGCTGAACGCGGGCCTGGTCCCGGTTCGC
>JANMBS010000274.1:0-6505 GCA_031360525.1 Thermomicrobiales bacterium | reverse complement strand
GCGGCGACCGCTTCGAGGCGGCGACGGAACCGCGTCGCGTGCTGGTGGTCGGCGGCGGACCGGCCGGGCTGGAGGCGGCCCGGGTCGCCGCTGAACGCGGCCATCAGGTGACACTCCTGGAGCGCGGCGCAGCCCTGGGTGGCCAGTTCCGGTTGGCCGGGCTCCAGCCGTCGCGCGGTCAGATCACGGACCTGCTCGGGTGGTTCGCGGGACGGCTGGAGGCGCTCGGCGTGGAGGTCCGGCTCGGGGTGGAGGCCACGGCCGACCGGGTCACCATCGAGTCCGCCGACGAGGTGATCGTGGCGACCGGGTCGAGGCCGCCACGGACCGGGTTCCAGCGAGCGTTGCCGCTGGTCGACCGGCTCCCGGGGGTGGACAGCAGCGACGTGTTCGCGATCCATGACGTGCTTGACGGAACGGCCGATGCCGGCGAGCGCGTCCTCGTCCTCGACGATGTCAACGACTGGCGCGGACTCGGGACAGCGCTTCTTCTCGCCGAGACCGGTCACGAGGTGACGATCGTGACCGCGGCGCCGGTCGTCGCCGGAGGTCTTGCGCACAGCGCGGCCGATGGCCCGCTGCGGGCGCGGTTCGCGGCCGTCGGCGGGCGCTCGATGACCTCGTCCCGCGTCCTCGGCTGGAGGGATGGGGTGGCTCCCGTGGTCTCGACACTCACCGGCGACCTGACCAAGGTCGACGCCGACGCCCTCGTCATCGCCGAGACTCCCATATCCGAAACGGCTCTCGCCGATGACCTGACGTCCCGCGGCATCGCTTTCCACCAGATCGGCGACGCGGTCGCGCCCCGCCGCGCGAGCCTCGCCTTCTACGAGGGCCGGGAACTGGCCCGCCGCCTCTGATCCGCCCGGCCGTACCATGTCCCTGGCGCGACTCTCCATTCGTGCCCGCGGAACCCGAGGAGATCAGATGGCTGTCCCGGACCTCGAACACCCCGCCGTGCGGCGCGGTCGGGCCGCGCGACAGAGCGAACGCCTCGCCCGCACGCTCAACACCCTGCCCTACCTGACGCGGAAGCTGCCGCCCGTCGAGGTCATCTCGACCGAGGGCCTCGAGCAGATCGAGGCCAACGCAGACACCCTCCTCGAGCAGGTCGGCATCGAGATCGTCAACTTCCCCGAGGCGACCGAGATCTTCCGCGGCGCCGGCGCCGACATCGACGGCCAGCGCGTCCGCTTCCCGCGAGGGATGTGCCGGTCGCTGGTCCAGGCCACGGCGCCCCGTATCTTCACCCAGCGCGCCCGCAACCCGGCACGCAGCGTCCAGATCGGCGACCCGTACATGGTCCTCGTGCCGACCTACGGCTCGCCGTTCATCCACAACCTCGACGAGGGCCGGCGCTACGCGACGATCGAGGACTTCCGGAACTGCGTGAAGCTGACCTACACGAGCCGGTCTCTCCATCATGGCGGCGGGACGCTGTGCGAGCCGGTCGACTTGCCGGTCAATAAACGCCACTTCGAGATGGTCTACAGCCACATCCGTTACTCGGACAGGGCGTTCATGGGTTCCGTCACCCAGCCGAGCCGTGCCCAGGATTCGGTCGACATGGCGAAGATCGTGTTCGGTCCCGAGACCCTCGAGAACGAGCACGTGATCATGGGTCTGGCCAACGCCAACTCCCCGATGTCGTGGGACTTCAACATGCTCGGCTCGGCCAAGGTCTACGCCGAGAACAACCAGGTGATGCTGATCACCCCGTTCATCCTCGGCGGGGCGATGGCCCCGGTGACGGTCGCCGCCCAGGCGACCCAGACGCTCGCGGAGGCGCTGGCCGGGATGGCGTTCTGCCAGATCGTCCGACCCGGCGCGCCGGTCATCTTCGGCTCGTTCGCGTCGTCGATGTCGATGCAATCGGGCGCGCCCACGTTCGGGACACCGGAGCCGCAGCTGGTGCTGTTCGTGCTGGCCGCGCTGGCCCGACGACTCGGCGTGCCGTTCCGGAGCGGTGGCAACTTCACCGCCTCCAAGCTGCCCGACTACCAGGCCGCCTACGAGAGCGCGATCAGTTACCTCGCGACGATGCAGGCCGGCGTCAACTTCAACCTGCACACGGCCGGCTGGCTGGAGGGCGGCCTCGCCATCGGCTACGAGAAGTTCATCCTCGACGAGGACCAGGCATCGATGACCGGCGCCTACATCGCGGGCGTGGACGTCACCGACAACGGTTACGCCCTGGACGCGATGCTTGCTGGCGGACCTGGCCAGCACTTCCTCGGGTCGCCGCACACCCTGGCCAACTTCGAGAACGCCTTCTGGCGCTCCGAGATCTCCAACAACGACAGCTTCGAGCAATGGGAGCTCGACGGCGGGCTCGACGCCGCGCAGCGGGCGAACGTGCGCTGGAAGCGCCGCCTGGCCGAATATGAGATGCCGCCGCTCGACGAGGGGATCCACGACGAGCTCGTGGAATGGATGGACCGGCGAAAGGCGAGCTTCCCCGATTCCGACGTCTAGGCCGCCCGGATGATCGGTCCTGCCGGGGAACGTGATCGCCGGGCCTGGGAAGCCCCACTCGACCAACGAACGTCTGGTTGGATTGCCTTGGGACCCGGATCGGGGCCTGTCAGGAACCGATCGCCAGCGAGTGTCGGTTCCACGCCACCGCCGCCCGGCTTCGACGCTCCCGTGGGGCCTCCTATGCCCCGACGTCATTGCGGGGATGCCGCAGTGACGGGCACGCCGGCCGGCGGCACGCCTCCCGGCACGCCTCCCGGCACGCCCCCAGGCGTCACGGACCCCGGCGGCCCTCAGGCCGGCGGCACCGACTCCGGCGGCACGCCCCCAGGCGGCACGCCCCCAGGCGGCACGGACCCCGGCGGCACGGACCCACCCGGCACGCCCCCAGGCGGGACCACAGTCCCTGGCACCACCGTTTCCCCCTGTACGGCGCCCTCCCGCGGCAGCGTCGTCTCTGCCGACGAATCCTCGGGGGCCGGCGGCGTGGTCAATACCGGCGCGTCGGCGTCGGTCGAGCTTCGCTGGAGCCGGCGCAGGTCCTCGAGCGGGATGTGGCAGCTCATCATGTGCCCGGGCTCGACCTCGACCAGCGGTGGCTCGGTGACTTCACACAGGCCGCGGATGACGCGCGGGCAGCGGGTGTTGAAGACGCACCCGGTCGGCGGGTTGGCCGGGCTTGGGATCTCGCCCTCGAGGATGATCCGGCGGCGCTCCTCGCCATCCACGTTCGGTACCGCGGACAGGAGGGCCTCCGTGTACGGATGGTTCGGGCCGCGGAAGACCGTCTCCGAGTCACCGACCTCCATGATCCGCCCCAGGTACAGCACGGCGATCCGATCCGCGAGATAGCGGACGACGCCGAGGTCGTGCGAGATCAGCAAGTAACTCGTCCGGCCCTTGACCTGCAGCTCGGAGAGCAGGTTGAGGATCGCGGCCTGGACCGAGACGTCGAGCGCGCTGGTCGGTTCGTCGGCCACGACGATCCGCGGCTCGCCGGCGAACGCCCGGGCGATCGCCAGCCGCTGCTTGAGGCCGCCCGAGAGCTGCCGCGGCTTGAGGTCGAGGTGTCGCTGGGTCAGGCGCAGGTCGGCTGCGAGTTTGTCGACGCGCTCGGTGACAGCCTTGCCCTTGAGCCCAGTGAGTTTGCTGACCGAGCGCGACAGGATGTGGCGCGCTGTCCAGCCGCGATTGAGTGCCGAATCGGGGTTCTGAAAGACCATCTGGAGGGCGCGCTTGTCCTCCGTCGGCCGGCCGCTCGATTTGGCCGCCAGGACGTGCTCATCGAGCTCGATCGAGCCGCCCGCGTCGGGCCCCTCGATGCCGAGGATGGTCCGTGCCAGGGTCGACTTGCCGGATCCCGATTCGCCAACGAGTCCGAGGGTCTCGCCGTCGCGCAGCTCGAGGGTCACGCCGACCAGGGCCGGCACATCGTGGCCGCTCTGGTGGAAGGTCTTCGACACGCCTTCGACCGCCAGCGCGACGTCGCCTCCGATCGTGTCCGCGCCCACGATCGACGGCGGCTCGACCATCTCGCCGAGCCTGTCGATGTGGTGGCAGCGCGACCACTGTCCGCCTCCGACCTCCACGACCGGGGGCACCACGGTCCGGCACAGCTCGTCGGCCAGCTGGCAGCGATCGACGAACACGCAGGTCGGCAGGTCCGTCCCGATCTGGGGCAGGTTGCCCGGGATCGTCGACAGCGCCCGCTCGGACTTGCGCACGCCGCGCCGCGGGAGCGAACGCAGCAGGCCGAGCGTGTACGGATGCTTCGGGTCGGCGAACACGGTCGCCGCGTCACCTTCCTCGACGATCTTGCCGGCGTACATCACCCCGACCCGGTCGCACAGCGTCCGGATGACACCGAGGTTGTGGGCGATCAGCAGGACGGCCGCGTTCGTCTCGGCCTGGAGCTTGCGCACGAGGTCGAGGACGCTCGCCTCGACGGTGGCATCCAGCCCGGTCGTCGGCTCGTCGAGGACCAGCAGCTTCGGGTCGGACGCGAGCGCGATGGCGATGACCACGCGCTGCTGCATCCCGCCGGACAACTGGTGCGGATAGCGCTGGGCGACGGCCTCCGGGTCGGCGATCTGGACCCGCTCGAGCGCCCGCATCGCGCTCTCCTTCGCCTGCTTCGGGTTCTGGCCGAGCACGGTGAACGCCTCGGCGACTTGTGGACCGATCTTCGTCGAGGGATTCAACGCTGCGCCCGGGTCCTGGTAGACCATCGAGGCGTGATGGATCCGGAACTGGCGGACCTCCTCGTCGGACATCTTCGTCACGTCGTCGCCCGCAACGAGGATCCGTCCGCCATCGATGACCGCGTTGCGTGGCAGATAGCGCACCGCGGCGTAGGCCGTGGTCGATTTGCCGCAACCGGATTCGCCGACGAGGCCGTACGACTCGCCCGGCCGAACTTCGAACGTCACGCCACGCAGGACCGGCCGCGGGATGCCGCGGACGACATAGGACAGGGACAGGTCCTCGACGCGCAGCGCCGCGGCTGTCGGGCTCGGGGCGGGAGGCGGCGGAGGCGCGATGTCCGTGGTCATTCGTTGAGCGCCGATTGGAGCGAGTCCGCGATCAGGTTGACCGCGATGACGGTGCTCGCGATCGCGAGGGCGGGGAAGAGGGTGGACCACCAGATCCCCGCGATCATGTTCGAGTATTCCTCGGAGACGCTCAACCCCCAGTCCGGGGAAGGCGGCTGGAGACCGACGCCGAGGAACGACAGGGTGGCCACGGTGAAGATCGCGTAGCCGAAGCGGACCGTCATCTCCACCACGGTCGGGCCCAGCACGTTGGGAAAGATCTCGCGCGACAGGATGAAGAACCCCGACTCACCGCGGAGCTTGGCCGCCGTGACGTAGTCGAGCTCCCGCTCGGAGAGGACCGCCGAACGGACCGTGCGCGCGACGATCGGCGTGAACAGGATGCCGACGACGAAGACCACGACCAGCGGCGACGTACCGAGCACGACCAGCGTCAGCAGCGCGACGAGGATGACCGGCAATGCCAGGAACGCCTCGACGAGCCGGCTCAGCACGTCGTCGACCCGACCGCGGTAGTAGCCCATGACCAGCCCGAGCAGTGTTCCGGCGGTCACCCCGAGAAGGGCCGCAAGTGGGGCGACGATCAGGACGTCGCGCGAGCCGACCATCACCCGGGACAGGACGTCGCGCCCGATCCGGTCGGTGCCGAACAGGTGCTCGGCGCTCGGCGGGAGGTGTCCGGCCGAGAAGTCATTGAACGGGTCATACGGGGTGATGCGCTGGCCGAGGACGGCGCAGAGGATCCAGCCGATGATGATGATGTTGCCGACGATGAATGCCGGGCGGCGGACCAGCACGCGCAGCATCTCGCGGCGGGCCTGCGACCGCTCCGACACTGCCGGTGCGACCATCGGCCCAGGTGGGCCGGGGTTGACCATGACGTCGACCATCAGCGGTTCGCGTCCAGTCGGATGCGCGGGTTCATCCAGGCCGTCAGGAGGTCCGCGGTCAGGGTGGCCAGCATGTAGACGATGCCGATGACGATCACGCCCGCGGTCAGCATCGGCAGGTCCTTGCGTTGGGCGGCGAACAGCATCGTGGCGCCCATCCCGTTGTAGTTGAAGATCTTCTCGACCGCGATGATCCCGCCGAACAGATAGCCGATCTGGACCGCGATGACCGCGACCGTCGGCACGAGCGCGTTGCGGAGCACGTGGTGACGCATCGTCTGTGTCGTCGTGAGTCCCTTCATCGTGGCCGTGCGCGTGTAGTCGGACTGGAGGACTTCGATGGTGCCGGCCCGCGTCATCCTGGCGATATAGCCGAAGTAGACGATGGCCATCGCGATGGCCGGCATCAGCAGGTAGCGGACCTGGGTCGGCACGTCCGCGTTCTGGGGCGGCGTCGCGAGGACCGGCAACCAGCCGAGTTGGACGCCGACGACCACCACCAGGATGGTGGCGGTGATGAACTCGGGGATGGACGACGAGGTCACACCGAGCAGCACGATCGCCCGATCGACCTTCCGGTCCCGGCGC